>JBDLWG010000155.1:0-3013 GCA_039804385.1 Bacteroidota bacterium | reverse complement strand
ATCGCTATTGGTTCAAGGATTGAAACAGGTTTTTCAAAAACCAGAACAAAAATTTTAAAATCAACATGGCTAAAGTAGTCAAAAAAGTCAAGAAACGGAAAGTGATAATCACCCCAGAAGGGTTGGTTTTCATTAATGCCAGTTTCAACAATATTATTGTCTCGCTTGCCAACAAGCAGGGACAAGTGATTTCTTGGGGTTCTGCGGGTAAAGCAGGCTTTAGAGGCTCTAAGAAAAACACGCCTTATGCGGCAACACAAGCGGCTACAGATGCTGCAAAAGTAGCATTTGATGCTGGTATGAAAACGGCTGAAGTCTATGTGAAAGGACCGGGTTCTGGTCGGGAAGCAGCGATTCGGGCGGTGGATGCTGCGGGCATTAAAGTGTCTATCATCCGCGACGTAACGCCAGTGCCGCACAATGGTTGCCGCCCTCCGAAACGCCGTCGCGTCTAATATACAATTGATTATCAACAGGTTGTAAATGATTTACAAATGATAATCATCCAATATTTCTATTATTTCAATCTAATGAATTAATTAAAATGGCAAGATATATAGGGCCTACGTCCAAAAAGGCAAGGGCATTTGGAGATCCTATTTTTGGGTTCGACAAGGCGTTTGATAGAAAAAAATATGCTCCCGGTCAACACGGTCCGTCTCGGAAGAAAAAACAACGGTCGGATTATGCGGTGCAGTTGATGGAGAAGCAAAAGGCGAAATATACTTATGGTGTATTGGAACGTCAATTCCGCAAAACGTTTGACGAAGCGGCTCGCGCACATGGGGTGACGGGTGAAGTTTTGTTGCAACGTTTGGAAGCAAGGTTGGATAATGTGATTTTCCGTTTGGGTTTAGCACCTACGCGGTCAGGAGCGCGTCAATTGGTCAGCCACAAACACGTTACGGTGAATGGGGTGGTGACAAATGTGCCTTCTTGTCAATTGCGTCCGGGTGATAAACTCTCGATTCGCGGCAAATCTCAAGGCAATGGCAACATTCAATTGGGCGCGAAGGCGGAAGTGAAGAAATTTTCTTGGTTGGATTGGAATCCCGATAAAAATGAAGGTACGTTTATGGCGTATCCTGAACGGGCGCACATTCCTGAGAAAATTAATGAGCAATTAATCGTCGAGTTATACTCTAAATAAAATCGTTTGAATTAGGATTTTTAGGATTTTATTGAAAGATTTTAAGGATAATATCCTTAGAATCTTTCAATAAAATCCTAAAAATCTTAATTCAAACGATTCGGTGAAATTACAATTCCAAACAAAACTTAGAAAAGGGCGTTACGCCCTTTTCTAAGTTCTTGTGTTTGTAGGCAATGATATTTGGTATTTCTTTCAATTGTAAATGCCAATATCCCAATTAATTTAGCATCAATTCTAATATTATAAATGGGAGCAATCAATATCCAGAAGCCCGATAAAATCGTCATGCAGAAGGCAGATGATTATGAGGGCATTTTCGAGTTTAGACCTTTAGAGCCAGGCTTTGGTCAAACTGTCGGTAACTCTTTGCGTAGAGTACTTTTGTCTTCCCTTGAAGGCTTTGCGATTACAGCCGTGCGCATTGCAGGCGTTGACCATGAATTTGCGACGATTCGCGGAGTTGTGCAAGACGTAGTAGAAATTATTTTAAATCTTAAACAGGTGCGCCTCAAACAGTTAATCGCTGATGAGGACATCAAAGAAGAGAAAATTTACTTAACGGTCTCTGGTAAAGATAAGTTTACGGCAGGTGACATCGAAGGCGCGACCAACGTTTTCAAAGTCATGAACCCGTATTTGGTGATTTGCCAAATGGAACCGTCTGTGAGTTTGGAAATGGAATTTACCGTTACAAAAGGTTGCGGTTACGTGCCTGCGGACGAAAATTTACCGAAAGATGCACCGATTGGCGTGATTCCAATTGATGCGATTTATACGCCGATTAAAAATGTGTCTTACAAAGTCGGTAATACACGGGTTGGTCAACGGACGGATTATGAGAAATTGACGATTGAAATCAAAACCGATGGTACGATTCATCCCGAAGATGCGATTAAAGAAGCATCTCGGATTTTGATTCAACATTTGATTTTGATTACAGATGAGTATATTGACATTGATGATGGACACCGCCGCGAAGAAAATGTGGTCGATGAACATATTTTACATATGCGTAAGTTGTTGAAAACATCGTTGGAAGACTTGGATTTGTCCGTACGGGCATACAATTGTTTGAAAGCGGCGAAAATCAATAGTTTATCCGAATTGGTTCGTTTTGACACGCATGAATTATTGAAATTCCGCAATTTTGGTAAAAAATCATTGGTCGAAATCGAAGAATTGTTAGTGGAAAAAGGATTGAATTTCGGTATGGATTTAGCGAAATTCCGTTTAGAAGAAGATAATATTTGATTTTGAATTAGGATTTTTGGGATTTTTAAGATTCAATTAGGATTTGTTTTAAGACAATTTCTAAAAAATGAATCCTAATTGAATCTTGAAAATCCTAAAAATCCTAATTCACAACTTTATTTTTATAATTTTTTTAACCCTTGCAATAACTGCATGAGCAAAATGCAAATTTTAGCTCCAGTGTTGCGAAGATAAAATCTTTTAATTCAATATGAGACACGGCGATAAAGTCAATAACCTCAGCAGAACGAAGGCGCACAGAGATGCCCTCATGAAAAACATGGCAGCTGCATTGATTATGAACAAAAAAATCAATACAACGTTGCCAAAAGCGAAATCTTTGAGACAATATGTCGAGAAGTTGATTACCAAATCAAAAACCAATTCGACGCACTCTCGTCGTGTGGTGTTCAGCTACCTCCAAAATAAAGAGGCAGCAAAAGAAATTTTTGATGTCATCGGACCCAAAGTTGGTGACCGTCCAGGTGGTTATACTCGGATTATGCGCACAGGATTCCGTTTAGGTGATGCGGCAGAAACGGCGATTATTGAATTGGTGGATTTTAATGAAGTGTTGTTGGAAGCAAAAGCTGCAAAAACAGGCGAAGC
>JBDLWG010000154.1:0-4328 GCA_039804385.1 Bacteroidota bacterium | reverse complement strand
TTGAATATGAACGAATATTATATGAGTGTTTAACTCATAAAAAGCAAAAATCTGTTGACTATTTGAATATAACCGCAATTCGCGCTATGCTATACAAAAAGGTGCGTTTGTAAGGTTGTTGGCAACCATATTTTATCTATAAATAATATTGAACGGGCTTACCGTTAAAGAGTTGTGATAAAGTTCGATATTTTCGAGGTGGAAAGATTGGATTGGTACGAATGGCGTTCGGGGCAAAAGCGTCCAAAATGCATTCATCCGTGATGACTTGGGGCAAATAGGTCCCGTAAAGGTTCAAAAGCGGAATCGGTTTTAAGAATCTCACATAAGGCAAATTTGCCCTTCAAAAAAAGCACAATGTTCGATTGGTTGAATTGGTTCAAAAAAAAGAAGGTGGCTGAACCTCCAAAAAGAGAAACGAATGCTACACCGTCTATAGAAGAGAAACTTGTTGTCTCACCATCGTCCGAAAAGGAACGGTATTCGAATCCCTCGGAAACGGCAGAGGCTTTTCAACGTGAAAAAAAGGTGGACAAGGTAGAAGGCATCCCTAAAACGCTGGATACGATTCCGACGGGACATCTGCATATTTATACGAATCAAGGATTTCATCAAAAATATAAAGCGCAGGATTTCAAGAATTATGCTGAATTAGTCGAAGGCAGTTTTAAAATGCTTGAAGGTTATTTTAGGGATTTGGAAAGGAAGCTCCCCCGAAAAGAACCCTTAAATCATCCCCTCAATTTAGACCAAGCAGTTGAGGAGGGTTTAGGCTTTAAGCTTTATGGTCAATTCTTGGGAATGGATGAGCCCATGATTCGGATGCTTTTGGCAGTTGCACTAATTCATTTTATAATCCACAACGATGAAGGTCAATTCTATGAAGCGAACGAACCAGAATCGCCCTTAAAAAAGATGGTCGTAAGGGTCAACCGCAATGAAACAGCTCTTTTATTCTATCCATTGGAATATACAATGAACGTTTTGTGTTCGGAGCGCACCTTTGCAAGTCTTTATAATCAACTCCAAACCGACAACGAAAATTTCGGAGGGGCTGATTAGAAGCTCAAAACTTTAAAAGAAGAGCCCGTTTCGCAAAGGAATAGATACGTGTTTTCTGTTGGGGAAGTAATAATATTTAAAAATACGGTTGCCAACAAGGGCACTGCCGACAGCCCACCCGCGCAAACCCACGCAACGGCTCGACGCGGGTGGGTTGCGTCAGTGCAATCGTTCTCAACCATTTTTTGTCTATATATAATATTGAACTGGCTTTCAATCAAAGAGTTGTTGTGTAGTTGTGGATTTTAGTGGTGGTTCAGCTGGATTTGTACGAATGGAATTGTGGGCAGGAAACGTGCAAAATTCATTCATGCGAATCGAAATTAAGGGCAAGTATGTCCTGCAAACGTTCAAAAGTGGAAAGGATTTGAGGGCAAAGATGCCCAAAACAAGCATCGAAATACAAATACAAAAAAAGTAAAATGGTAAAATTCTGCAAAACATTGGTTTTCGTTTTAATTCCGATTTGCTCTTTTTCACAAAGGAGCGATAATGACGAATTAAAAAAAATGTATGAAGAGGATCAAAATGCTCGTAAAATGCCTAAAATTAATTGGGTAGAGTTACGGAACAGTGATAGTCTTCGTTCCAAAAGAGTTTATGAATTAATAGATTCGGGACGAATCATTACAGGAAAGGATTACTACCATTCCGCAATGATTTTTCAACATGGTCGAGATTCCGTTGCCTATCGGATGGCGGTGAAGCAAATCAAAAAAGCGATTGAATTAGACACAACGATTAGTAGATGGCTCTTAGCAGCCGCGACGGATCGAGAATTGATGAGTCGAGACCAACCTCAAATTTACGGCACTCAGTATCGTAAAAAAGGACCGAATGCTAAATGGGAGCGATATAAAATCGATACCACCCAAATCACGGACAACGAGCGTCGTTTCTACGGCGTTGAAACCCTTGCAGAACAAAAGGAAAAGGAATTTTACATGAACCTCGCTTCGATTTCCGAGTTCTATCAGAATCCGAACTCCATCGAAGCAACCCTCAAGTTCATTCGAAGCGAAAAGAAGAAAGAGCGATTAGCAGCTTATGATGTGCGTGAAAGTGCGGTCAATGATTTCGGTTATGAACTCTTAGGACTGAAAAAGCCCCAAGAAGCCTTACTTGTTTTTCAACTGAATACCGAATTATATCCTTTGGGGTGGAATACCTATGATAGCTTGGGAGAATGTTTATTACTGCTGGGCAAAAAGAAGGAAGGGATTAAAGCGTATAAAAAATCGCTCCAACTCAATCCCAATAATAAAACGGCTCAGGAAATTCTTAAAAAAAATTGAGGGATTTCGGTTTCAATCGGGACGATAATAATATTAAAAAAAACGGTTGAGAACAAAAGCACTGCGCGGCAACCCCTCGCAAACCCCACCCGCAAGGCTCGACTGCGAGGGGCTGCGTCAGTGCGATCGTTGGCAACAATATTTTGTATATACATAATATTTAACTGACTTTCAGCTAAGTAGTTGTGAATATTTTGGAATTTTCACAGTGGTCAAGTTCGATTTGTACGAATGAAATTGTAGGCAGGAATCGTACAAAATTCAATCATCGGAAACGAAATTGGAGCAAATATGTCCTGCAAAAGACAATTTTATAGGACATATTTTTAAAAATTACTTTTATTTTTTAAACAATCTCAAATTAAAGAAAACAAGACGTGTATAATAAACTGGACATTGAGCAGGAAAAACTAAAGAATCGCGCTTACATTCCGAAACCGCCTTACGAACATCAAATTGATGCTTTCAAGCAATTAACGAATTTCTATAACTTCAAATCGCATCAATCGGGCATTTTAGCATTGCCAACAGGCGCAGGCAAAACGTTTACGGCTATCAATTGGATTGGTCGAAATATATTGAGCAAAAAGTTAAAAGTGCTTTGGTTAGCGCACACATCGCACTTACTGGAACAAGCCTATTATGAATTTTCAGACAATGTACTTGAAATCCCCAATCGAAAAACCTTGAATATTCGGGTCGTTTCAAGCAACCCGAAACACGACCGTGTACAAGATATTGATATTTCGGATGATGTGTTAATCCTTACGACTCAAACGGCGATTGGTAGCTACAAAACAGACGCGACGAATATCTATGGCAACCGAGCCGTTACAAACTTTGAGCGATTTTTGAATCATGCTAAAAATGTTGGTTTATTCGTCGTATTGGACGAAGCTCATCACGCACCTGCTTATGGTTGTCGGAATTTACTGATTGGCGGGAGCAAATTTGTAGAAGGCATTCGGCAATTCATCCCCAATGTTAATTTTTTAGGACTGACCGCAACGCCAACCTATACGGATAAAAGTAGAGCCGGTTGGTTACTGGGAACCGATAAAATTTTTTTTGACATTATTCACCAAGTCTCCAAAACCCATTTGCAGGAACGGGGTATTCTGGCACATGAAAAATATATTCAAGTGCAAACCGGTGAAACGTTTGACTTGGATGATAAAGACTATGAAGCCGTTGTTCGAGAACATAAAGATTTGCCCGATAGTGTCGTTACTAAAATAGCCGAGAGCCAGTCGCGCAATCGTTTGATTGTGGAAGAGTATATTACCAAAAAAGCAGCGTACGGAAAAACGATTATTTTTGCCGACCGATGGTTTCAATGTGTGGATTTGAAAGAGAAACTGTTGAAACACGGTATTAAAGCGGATGCCATTTATACTCATGTAGAAGCCGCTTCATCGGACATTGCCGTACGCAATAAACGCACCACAACCCAAAATAGTGAAACATTGGCAAGATTTAAAAGAGGGGAGTTGGATGTTTTAATTAATGTGAAGATGCTCACCGAAGGCACCGATGTTCCAGATGTAGATACCGTCTTTATCACTCGTCAAACCACCAGTTCGATTTTATTGACACAGATGATTGGTCGTGCATTACGGGGTACTAAAGCGCAGAAAAACGGAAAAATTAAAGATACGGCAAATATTGTCTTTTTTGAAGATACTTGGAGACGGTTGATCCATTTTGCACAAGCGGAAGGTGGAGACACTCAAGAGGATGCTCCCAAAACTCAAGGGCGTTATCCGATGGAATGGGTTAGTATTCATTTAGTAGAAGCTCTTTCCCGTGCCTTAGATCAAGGGCAGGCTTATGTGACGCATTCCTATCTGTCCTTGTTACCTACAGGCTGGTATGAAACCGAATTTGTAGTTGCAACCCAAGATAGTTTGGAACGGTTCAAAGAATTTATTGTAGTCACAGAAGCCACGAAAAGGCAATTTGAACAATTGA
>JBDLWG010000153.1:0-8561 GCA_039804385.1 Bacteroidota bacterium | reverse complement strand
TTGCCTTTCTTACCTCCAAAAATAGCGATAATCACTCTTTTTTCCTTGCCAATAAAAAATCGCCTTGGTATCTGATAGCGATTGGCATGATTGGTACGTCGATTTCGGGCGTAACGTTTATCTCCGTTCCAGGTTGGGTGGAAAGTAATTCGATGTCGTATATGCAGACCGTTTTTGGTTTTTGGGTAGGCTACTTGGTCATTGCATTTGTTTTATTACCAATGTATTATAAATTAAATTTAGTTTCAATTTATACGTACCTTGAACAACGATTTGGCGTTCATGCTTATAAAACAGGGTCTGCATTTTTCCTCATTTCGCGCACGATTGGGTCTGGTTTTCGGCTTTATTTGGCGGCAATGGTACTGCATACTTTTGTAACAAGTCCTTTGGGCATCCCATTTTGGTTGACCGTTTTAGTGACGATTGCCTTGATTTGGAGTTACACCTTCAAAGGCGGTGTGACAACGATTATTTGGACAGACTTGATTCAAACCCTATTTTTGATTGGCGCATTGGTCATGACCCTTTATATGTTGGGCAGCCGATTGGATTTAGACCTTGGTGGCATCATTTCGACCGTTTCGGATAGTCCAAAATCACAAATTTTATTTTTTGAAAATGGTTGGTCAGACCCGAAAAACTTTTTCAAACAATTTCTATCCGGCGTAAGTATTTGTATTGTTATGTCAGGTCTTGACCAAGATATTATGCAAAAAAACTTGACGGTTAAAACCCTGAAAGGAGCGCAAATCAATATGATTAGTTACGGTACGTTATTAGCATTTATCAATTTATTGTTCTTAACACTTGGTATTCTGCTATTTATGTATGCTAAAAAAAATGGTATTGAAATTCCTGTGGTGAATGGAAAACCGCGTACCGATTTATTATTTCCAACAATTGCCTTACATCATTCATCGATTCCGATTGGCGTAATGTTTATGTTAGGCATTATTGCCTCTACGTATGCGAGTGCCGATTCCGCGCTCACTTCGTTGACGACAGCGTTTTGCATTGATTTTCTGGGTTTTCAGAAAAAGGAAAAGGATGACCCCCATTCTAATCGCACGAGAACTTTGGTACATTTAGGTTTTTCGGCATTATTATTTTTCATTATTTTATTGTTCTATTTTATCAATAATGATGCAGTAATCGAAGCGATTTATAAAGTGGCAGGTTACACTTATGGACCCTTATTGGGACTTTTTGCTTTTGGGTTTTTGACTAAATATCCAATTCATGACCGATTTGCGCCTTATGTTTGCATTGTATCACCAATTTTGTGTTATATTATCAATGAAAATTCGCAAAAATGGTTCAATGGTTATAAATTTAGTTTTGAATTGTTGATTTTGAATGGCTTATTGACCTTTATCGGTTTGTTTTTGATTTCAAAACGAAAAGAATAAGTATTTTTAGCATTAGTAATTCCACTTTGGAAATTTTTGAAATAAGATGCTTATGATTTGAAGGATTTTGAGGAACTTTTCAGTTGAAAAGCGTAAATTTTAACTCAAAAGATCCTTTTTATCCTTCCAATCATACGCATCCTATTTCAAAAATTTACAAAGCAGAAATTGCTGACGCAAGTTTTATGCCTTTAATGCTAAAAATATTTAAAATTATGACCATCTTTAATTTGCAATAAAGTCTCGTATATCAAACGAATCACATTTACAACATCTTCTTTATGAGCCATTTCAACCGTCGTATGCATATAACGCAACGGTAACGAAATCAAAACCGATGGAATCCCACCACAAGCATATGCAAAAGAATCCGTATCCGTTCCAGTCGTGCGACTGGCAGCTTGCCGTTGAAAAGGAATCTTTTGCGCTTCTGCGGTATCAATAACCAAATTCAACAAATTGTTATGCACAGAAGGTGCATAAGTCAAACTCGGCCCCCGTCCACAACGCACATCCCCTTGTACTTTTGCAGACATCAAAGGTGTATGCGTATCATGCGTTACATCCGTCACAATCGCCACATGGGGTCGAATCGTTTCCGCAATCATCTGTGCGCCGCGCAAACCCACTTCTTCTTGTACGGAATTGACTATATATAACGTGTAAGGCAAGTCGATTTTATTTTCGCGTATCAACCGAGCGACTTCTGCAATGCAAAAACCGCCAATCCGATTGTCCAAAGCGCGTCCGTAATAAAACCGATTGTTTAAAACTTCAAACGTATCAGGATAAGTGATAACACAACCCACATGTACGCCCATTGCCAAGACCTCTTCGCGGTTTTTTGCACCTACATCAATGAAAATATTTTCTATCGTAGGAGTCAAATGGGCATCTTTGCCTTGTCTGACATGAATCGCGGGCCAACCAAATACGCCGCGCACCAAGCCTTTTCGGGTATGAATATTCACCCGTTTCGAGGGCGCAATCAAATGGTCGGAGCCACCATTGCGAATCACCCCAATGAAACCATCATCCGAAATATGGTTCACAAACCAAGAAATTTCGTCAGCGTGTGCCTCAATCACCACCCGATAGGGTTTCCCAGGATTGATGACCGCGTAAGCCGTACCATAATTGTCCGATTGAAAATCGTCAATGTACGGACGCAGGTATTCTAACCACACTAACTGACCAGCAGCCTCAAAACCCGTCGGGGAGGCATTGTTTAAATATTGCTCCAAGAAGTGTTCGGAAGCCGATGTAATAATGGACATGTAATAATAATGGATTCCGTTGCTGAAAAATTAAATCCGTTTTATTTTTAGATAGTTTCGCCCTTTCGGGACGATTTCATGGCATTTTGAATGCACGCAAACAACCTTCCAGAAATAGTTAGTAGCAGTCGGACGTTTGTTTCGGTCGAAAAAATTGAATATCGGGGTTTTGATAGTGCTTATAAGTTAATTAGGTTATAATATCTAAGAAATTTATATGTAATATCAAAATCAATGCAAAATTATAATAAAAATTTTAATTTCACAACAATTAGTTGTTGTAATAACCATAAACGAACTTTGAAATGGGTTCGTTTTGGTTTTCTGCAATGTTTTTTTTAAAAAAAGCATCGCAGAAAACCAAAATGATTAACAAAATCACTTTGTAATTGTTTTGTTAACCATTCATTTTGAGTTAGGAATGATTCAAATTACATCCAATTTTCGGGCGACACGCGCCATTTGGATAAAATTGCTAAATCTTCTGACGGCACATAACCCATTTCTACGGCAACTTCTAATAAAGTATCGTAATCCGTCAAGGTTTTTAATGGACAATCTGCTTTTTCAAAAGCCTGTGTTGCGCGTTCAAAACCATAAGTGAAAATAGCGGCAGTGCCAACCACTTGCGCACCCGCACTTTTCAATGCTTCGACGGCTTTCAAACTACTTCCTCCTGTCGAAATTAAGTCTTCAATCACCAAAACACGTGCATTTTCAGGTAAAAAACCTTCAATTTGGTTTTGCCGACCATGCGCTTTGGGTTTTTCGCGGACATACACGAATGGTTTATGCAAACGGTCTGCCAATAAAACGCCATGTGGAACGCCCGCAGTTGCTACACCTGCCACGACATCAAATGCGTCAAATTGAGCAGCCAACTCTACGAAACCGTTTGTTGTAAAATCACGTATGGAGGGATGGGATAATAACAAACGATTATCGCAGTAAATCGGGGATAAAATACCCGATGCCCAAGTGAAGGGTTGTTTGGGATTCAGACGAACTGCACGAATTTCTAATAATTTACGCGCAATGGCTTTGGATTGTTTCATCAATTATGCTTAATATTGCAGGGTAAAACGGTTGCACATCGATTCAGCATCGGTTAGGCAGAAAATCATCGGGCATTGGTGCGATTCGCATTTTAACTAAAAATACTATGTTTTCCGCTATCCGTGTAAACGAAGTGTTCAATTTATTTTGGACGCGCAAATGTAATTCTTTTTTTAAAATCACTACAACGTATTCAAAATGTATAAAATTTTTATTAACAATACGCCTTTGTATTTGATGCAAACAGACGCCGTTTCTATGGATTGGAAAAATCAAGCCAAATCGCTCGTCATGCCTTACATAGATAAGAAAAGCCTATTTTGGTACATTGACAAATTGGAAAAAAATCAAGGGATGAATTATATCTTATTGCATTCCAAGGATTTAGAACTATTATGGGCAGATTTTAAAAGCATTTATAAAATCATTCGAGCAGCAGGTGGAGTGGTCGAAAATGCAGAAGGCAAAACGTTATTGATTTTTAGACGCGATTTTTGGGATTTGCCCAAAGGCAAAATTGATAAGGGCGAATCCGTAGAACATGCCGCTGTCCGAGAAGTGCAGGAAGAAACGGGCATTCAACAAATTGAATTGCTCCATCAAATACAAACAACTTATCATACCTATCAGCACAAAGAAAAGCGTATTTTAAAAGAAACGTTCTGGTTTAGCATGAAAACGCAGGAAACAACCTTAACGCCACAAGCCGAAGAGGATATTGAACAAGCGATTTGGGTGGATGTGAAAACATTTATAACACCTGAATTACCCATTTATAAAAATATTTTAGAAGTGTTAAATACTTAATGTGTTAACGCTTTATCATTCAAAATCAACAACTTAGATACTATGAGTTCGACAGCTATCGACTCCTCTGTACAACCGTATTGGCATATTTTGCCCTTAGATAAAGACAAAACAGATTTATTTTTGTTTTTCAATCGCGTCTATCCTGTCGTGACGAAATGGATGGAACCTTTTTTTAATGCGAGTACTTGGGAAACGGATTTGCATGCAGATTTGCACAATACAGAATTATTGAGGCATTTTTATTTTGAAAATAGAAATCGCCAAAAAGTGAGTGGGCAACATTCATTCGCTTTTGGTTTTCCGTTGATGATAGACGAAGATACGTTTTCGGGGATGGAGCCTGTGCCGATTAGTGCGCCGCTTTTTATTTGGTATTTAAACCTAAAACCGCACCCGAATCGCCGCGATAGTTGGCTCATTGGCAGGGATGAAATGTCTCCTTTGGTGGTGAATGAGCCGCTATTGCACTTTTTTCAACTCAAATATAAAGTTGATTTAAAAGATAAATTACAAAAATTTATTCTTTCTAAAAACTACTCTATCAATGCTTTTGATAGTTTAACCAAAGATTTAGCAAAAATTTTGAAGTATAAAACCTTGCATTTAAATGCGGGTTTGAGAGAATGTCCCAATCCATCTTTATTGAGCGTTTTATCAAAATCTGGCGATATTGTGTGGGCAGGCATTTTAGGACTTTTTCAACCACAATCGTTGTTTTTAAAACAAAAAAGTTTAAATCAAGTCGTCGAAACGACTTTTTTTAAATCAACGATGAAAGTGGCAATTCCAACGGCGGACACTTCTACGGCTTTCGGCAGGGCGGAACAAATGCACGAATTTACGCTTTTGCCCGAAGATGCAGAACAACGAACCGCATTTAGAACCATTTTGCGCCAACGATTGAGCATCACCGAAGGCGGACATGGGACGGGTAAAACGCATTTGGCGGCGAATATTGCCCTCAATGCGGCATCGAATGGGCGCAAAACCTTGATTGTGGCAAAAGATATGGCAACTTTGATTCAAATTCAACAACATTTTGTGGATAATGGATTGGGAAACCTGACTTTTTTATTGAAAGATTTGCTACATGATAAAAAAATATTATTGGATTCGCTGCGACAGGAAATCAATACAAAAACGGCTGCAAACCCGCCTTTCAACCTTGAATCTTATTTGATTACGCTCAAACAGGCGCGGCGATGGTTGCAACGATTGGATAATCGGACGGAAGCATTGAATCGACCTGTTTTTGGACAAGAAAGGTGGGCAGATATTGTCGGGCGTTATGTCAAAAGCAGTCAAGTTGCAGGTCGTGAATTATTGACAAATCATTTAAATCCAAGTGATTTTACATTCAAAGAAGATGAATATGATTTTTTGAGAAATGAAATTGAAACTTCAGACCGTTTGTTTGTCAAGGCAGGGACAATGAAACATCCGTTGACCAGTTTGCATCCTTCGTTATTTCAAGCGGCTTCGGGCGGGATGAGTTATCGATTTGTGGCGGAAAAAGTAGAAACGTATTTGAATAAATTGTCTGCCATTCAACATCAGCATATTCGGATGATTGATGCCTATGCGCAACGATTGACCGACCATTACGAAATGCACTATGCCGAATTGTATGAACAATTGCAACGGTTGAAAGAGGATATTTCGGATTATTTATTTCAATTTGGGAATGATTTTGAAACTACTAACTTCTTGAAAACCAGTGCTTTACAAATCATGTCTGCGTTTTCAGACCGTTCTAAAGCGATTTTAGAATCGCGGGAGAAAATGGTTTTGGCTTACCAAAAATTGCGTGATATTTTTAATAGTCGCGAGTATAAATATTTTGAACATCCTTTTTTAGAAGGGCATGAGCGCAAAAATGTACCGCTTTTGCGTACCAATTTAGAAGTTTTTGAAGTTTCCCTGCAACAGTGGCGGGCGGTTTTGCCAAGCATGGTGCAAGAACAAATCAATCGATTGAATGGCAAAACGGCAGCGCATCTGGATCCGCATTTTGCGCAACGAGTGGTTGCCTTAGAACATGAATTGGAAGATTTGTTGTCCGAATTGAATGGGATTCATTTATACGAGTCGCCGATTAGCCATAAAGTGCAATCATTGCCCAAACGACAACTTTTTGTAGAAGAAACGTTGGAACGGTTGGAACAAACCAAACAAAATTTGCGTGATTTCGATACTTTTTTTCAATGGCAGGAACATTGGTTGGCAATGTCCGAAAAAGGCAAACAAATTGTCAAAGCCATTGTCAAAGTGAAACCGCCTGATTGGTTATCTGCTTTTCAAAGCTGGTATTTTCATAATATTTTAGTTGTTTATAATCAAAGAGATATAACGACTGGCGATGATTTAGCTCAACAATTGATGGATGCAAGTGATAAATTGCGCAAAATGTTTCCTGCGCAGATTGCCTTGCTTTGGCAGGAACGCAAAAATGAAGTGATTCGGCAATTGAAAAAGCATAATCCGCCGACTTATAAACATTTTTTTGATGCAAATAATATTGCGTTAACCAAGCAATCATCGCTTCAACAAATTTTGAAAACCAATACAGAATCGTTATCTGAAATCTACCCTGTGTTGTTGATGCCGCCTGCGGTTGCGACAGCGTTATTGAAAGGAGAAGGTACGTTATTTACAAATATTATTTTTGAAAATGCACATCTCATTGCAAAAGAATCGATTGAAGATTTAATGCAGAATACAGATGGCGTTGTTGCCTTGTGTGAAAACACCTCCAATCAAATGATTGCAGCCGTAGAAGATTGGGATGTGACTTCTTTGGCGGCTTATGCGAAAGCGGTGGGTGCGCCGACGGTGCGTTTGAATCATTTACATCGGCACGTCAGCGAGTCGGTGCGGGCGTTGAATCGGGCGATTTTTTATCCCGATATGCGGTTGCCGATGAGTCATACTTTGGGCGAACAGGCGGCGAAAGTCGTTCATGTTCAAAACGGACGTATTCATGAAATCGCGCAAACGAATGAAGCCGAAATTGCCGAAATCGTCCGCATTTTGCAAGAAATCAATGCAACGCCTTGGAAAACGTATCCGCGCATTGGCGTGATTACAATGACCAAACAACAACGCAATTCATTGAATGCCATTTTATTAAATATTGTACAAAAAACATTGTTTGGTTGGGAAAAGATTGAACATTTGCAACGCAATGGTTTGGGGATTTATAGTGTAGATGAAATGGTCGGATTGCAATTTGATGTTGTGGTCGTGAGTGGCACGTATCATCAATTAGACCAATTTGTAATAAATCAGCGGCAATTGCGGATGATTGCGAATAGTTTTACGCAAAAAATTTATTGGGTCAATTCCGTTCAAAAAAGCGATTTGCGCAATGCCGCAGAGCTACCCGAAAAAGAAGTCCCTTATTTAATTTCAAATATTTTGTTTTATTTTGAATTTGCACAAAAAGGAGAAACAGCGCGGTATCAGCACATTTTAGAAAGTTTGCGCAAGCGTTACGCTCGTTTTAAGGATGAAAAACCATCTCCTTTCGTCCTCCAAATCGCTAAAATTATTGGGCAAGATATTGGTTCACGACATATTCATTTTGACTATCCAATTGATAATCAACGATTTATGTTGGTCATTACGCCGCGCTATTTCAATCAAACGCCGATTGTAATTCGGATTGATGGGCGTTTTACGGATGACGCGTTGAAAGGCATGCCATTTAATGCCGATTTGGAAAGGCGGATTTTGAACCAATTGACGGCAATGCAAGTGTCGATTATTAGTATTTGGTCATACGACTGGTGGCGCGATGCGAATGCAGAAACCCAAAAATTGAAAATGGCGATTGCAGATTGCGACAAGCCTTATATATAATTTTTTAACATATTTAGCATTGGGTGGTTTTGGGATGGATGTACGGATTTCACGGATTCGCACCGATTGGTACGGATTAAAAAAAAATCCGTACCAATCGGTGCGAATCCGTGAAATCCGTACATCCATCCTATCCCAAAACCAT
>JBDLWG010000152.1:0-25865 GCA_039804385.1 Bacteroidota bacterium | reverse complement strand
GTTCGGTGAGATACGCGATTTCTTTTTTGTACAAGGGCATCATATTGGGCGGCAAGGTGAAAACCGCTAATCGATTAATGGTTTGATGCGCTTGAAAACCCCAAATAGGCTTGATTATGAACGAAGTATGAATTACTAAAAAAAATAATGAAATAGCAATATTGAGTTTCATAGTTTTGTTTTATTTGTTCCTTTAAAAAGTTTGAATTAGGATTGTTAAGATTGAAAGGATTCAAAGGATTGATTTTTATAAAAATCAATCCTTTGAATCCTTTCAATCCTAACAATCCTAATTCAAATGACTACGCACTACACGCTAAACAATCTGGGTCATTCATATCACAAACTTCATTGGCGGCTTCTGCTAATTGCTTGGCATTCAATGTATTAAGATTTGGATTTTTCGCCGCTATCGCTGTTGCCAAATTCGATTTGGCAGGTTTTTGAACAGGAATTTCGGTTTCCGTTCCAAATTTGCGTTGATGTTTTGCGGAAAGCGTGAATTTAATCGGATCCACCGCCGCCTTAGAACGCAAATAATACATCCCCGTTTTCAACCCTTTTTGCCATCCGTAAAAGTGCATCGACGATAATTTTGAAAAATTCGGATTTTCCACAAACAAATTCAACGATTGCGATTGACAAATGAAGGCTCCTCTATCTGCTGCCATGTCAATAATGAAACGCATGGATAATTCCCAAGTCGTTTTATATAATTTTTTCAAATCCTCTGGAATCCCATCAATATGTTGAATGGAGCCATTTGCAGCAATTAAAATTTCGCGGGTTTCTTCATTCCACAAATTCATCCGAATCAAATCGTTTAACAAATGCTTATTAACCACAATGTGTTCACCTGACAAAGTGCGGCGCGTGTAAATATTGGACGTATAAGGTTCAAAACATTCGTTATTCCCTAAGATTTGAGAAGTCGAAGCAGTCGGCATCGGCGCGACTAAAAGCGAGTTCCGCGCACCCGTTTTCATCACTTTTTGTCTCAAAGTTGCCCAATCCCAGCGTTCTGAAGGCTGAACGCCCCACAAATCAAATTGAAATTGACCTTCACTCAATGGAGAACCTTTAAACGTCTCATACGCGCCTTCTTTTTCCGCCAAAGCAACGGATTCCGTCATCGCGCCAAAATAAATCGCTTCAAAAATATCTTTATTCAAAGCACGCGCTTCGGGCGAATCGAACGGAAAACGCATCAAAATAAACGCATCTGCCAAGCCTTGAACCCCAATTCCAATCGGGCGATGCCGCATATTAGACTTTCGCGCTTCTGGAATCGGATAATAATTGGCATCAATGACTTTGTTCAAATTCCGCGTTACAATCCGCGTCACTTCATATAACTTATTGAAATCAAATTGATTACCTATTACGAATTTCGATAAATTGATACTCGCTAAATTACAAACGGCACATTCATCTGGCGAGGTATATTGAATTATTTCCGTGCAAAGATTGGAACAGCGAATCGTCCCTAAATTTTTCTGATTCGATTTTTTATTCGCAGCATCTTTATACAAAATGTATGGATTTCCAGTCTCAATTTGCGATTCTAAGATGGCAAACCATAATTCTTGCGCCTTGATGACTTTTCGAGCGCGTCCTTCTTTTTCGTATTTGTGGTAAAGGGCTTCAAACGTTCCGCCGTAACAATCGTACAATCCAGGTGCTTCATTCGGGCAGAATAAAGACCATTCGCCGCCTGCTTTGACCCTTTCCATGAACAAATCAGGTATCCATAACGCATAAAACAAATCTCTTGCCCGCGCTTCTTCCTTACCATGATTCTTTTTCAACTCCAAAAAATCGAAAATATCCGCATGCCAAGGTTCTAAATACATCGCAAATGCCCCTTTTCGCTTACCGCCGCCATTGTGCGCAACACCTACATGCGTCACGTAACTATGATTGGGTAATACTTCAAAATCCACCACGACTCCATCATAATCCGCACTTGACAAATGGTCAATTCTCGAATAATTACTATTTTGATGTGTAAAGTATTCAACAGCTTCAATTTGTGGCAAATTAAACAAAGCTGCAATCTCGCCAACAATCGGAATTTTTAAAGAACAAACCTCATTTTCAATACTTCCTGTCGTCAGAATACCAAAACGCATCAACATAAAACGCACACTTTCAACGACTTGTCGAGAAGTTGTATCAGAACTCAATCCAAAACAGTTTTCGGTTTCAATGATGCCTTTCACGAATTGAAATGTCTTTTCTTTCGGCAAATGTAAAAAACTGCTATGGATTGCTTTCGCGCCCCAAGCATCATACAGCATCATTCTATTAAATTTAAAACCAATGTGTGCAGCCCAATTAAAACAGATTTCGGCACCATTTTCCGATAATTGCTCCGTCCAACGAATGCCATTTTCATACAAATAGTTTTTAATAAAACTAATTTGATAACTATCAACGTCTTGTGTCAATTCCGCTTGTTTTCCATCTTTGGAAATTTCGCCCATTGCAATCATCATCCCATAAAAACGGCAATCGGCTACCGAATACTGCAAAATATCATGGCTATAATCGGGAATCGGAAAAGCTAACAAATCATCCTCCGTCAAATCTTTTGCCTCTACCCACTCTGTTTCAACATGTCCATTGATTAAACGAGTTGTAATCGTTTGATAATCAATGCTTTTAGGCTGATTGCGAATGACTAAAAAGGGATGTTCTTCGGTAACTGAAATGGGTTCAATGGATTGTTGAACCTTGATTTTTATCATTTTGCCCACATAATGTTGGCGTAATAAGCGGTCAACTTTATTAAAATTACCATCATGTGTTAACAATTCATCTTCCAAAACGATGTCATCAATTCGCTTGATGCCCGTTTTCGTATATATAATCGTGTCAGGATGAAAACATTGGTCCACATAGCGCGCCGTTTCATTGAAAACCCGCAACATCGGCACTAATCCATTCGATTTTCCACCCGTTCCGCGTATGTACGAACCTTTTGCGCGAATCGAATGCACCGCCAAACCGATACCACCCGCCGATTGAGAAATTTTGGCACAACGCGCCAACGTCTCATAAATCGCTGGAATCGAATCGCCATCTCCGCTGACGGATAGCAAAAAACAACTCGACATTTGCGGTCTTGGCGTACCTGCATTAAACAAAGTCGGTGTTGCATGGATGAACCATTTTTCCGACATCATTGAATACGTTTCAATTACAGATGCAAGATTTTCACCATGAATGCCAATAGCCGCCCGCATTAACAATTGTTGAGGACGTTCCACCACTTTGCCATTCATGCGCAACAGGTAAGAACGCTCCAACGTTTTGAATCCAAAATAGTCAAAATCATAATCCCTATCATAGATGATAGCAGAATCTAATTTGTCTTTATATTTTTGAATCATTTTATGGGCTTCATCCGAAATCAAGCCCGCTTTTTCACCCGTTTTCGGGTCAATATAATTGTATAGCTCGCGCATCGTGCGGCTGAACGACTTATCGGTGTTTTTATGCAAATTGGAAACCGCTATCCGCGCCGCCAAAGTTGCGTATTCGGGGTGTTGCGCAGCCATTGTTGCCGCAGTTTCGGCAGCGAGATTGTCCAATTCGGTCGTCGTCACACCGTCATACAAGCCTTGAACCACTTTTCGACTGATTTCAAGCGGCTCAATATAGACGGGATTCAACCCGTAACAAAGTTTTTTAATGCGTGCTGTGATTTTATCAAAACTCACATCTTCTCGCTTACCAGAACGTTTTATAACTTTCATTTTTAATAAGTAGGTTTGAGTAGAAAGTAGTGAATGCTTTCAGTGAATGCTAAAAATCTTCTTCCAATGTAAAAACTTGTTTATCTTTTTGAGTCATTACGCCCGCTTTTTGATAATCGCCAACGCGTTTTTCAAAAAAATTGGTTTTGCCTTGCAAGGAAATCATCTCCATCCAAGGAAATGGATTCGTTGCATGATAAAATTTATCATTGCCCAAAGACTGCAACAACCTATCCGCCACAAATTCAATATATTGAGTCATCATTTCAGCGTTCATACCAATCAAATTCACAGGTAACGCATCGGTTACAAATTCTTTTTCATATTCAACTGCTTCTGTAATAATGCATTCCACTTCTTTTTCAGACAATTTGTTTTCCAACATAGAGTACAATAAACAGGCAAAATCACAATGTAATCCTTCATCGCGGCTAATTAATTCATTGCTGAAGGTCAAACCGGGCATCAAACCGCGCTTTTTCAACCAGTAAATGCTGCAAAAACTACCCGAAAAAAAGATACCTTCTACGGCTGCAAACGCTATCAAACGGTGCGCAAACGACGGCGCGTGTTCAATCCAGCGCATTGCCCACTGTCCTTTTTTGGAAACACATTCCAAATTTTCCAATGCGTTGAATAAATAATCTTTTTCAACAGGGTCTTTGATGTACGTATCAATTAATAACGAATACGTTTCCGCGTGAATGTTTTCAATCGCGACTTGAAACCCGTAGAAACAACGCGCTTCAGGAATTTGGACTTCCCGCATGAAGTTCAGCACCAAATTTTCATTTACAATGCCATCGCTTGCCGCAAAAAACGCCAAAACGTGCTTAATAAAATGTCTTTCATTGTCGCTCAACCGTTCCCAATCGGAAAGGTCTGCCCCTAAATCAATTTCTTCAGCCGTCCAGAAAGACGCAACAGCCTGTTTGTACATTTTCCAAATTTGGTCGTACTGAATTGGAAATAGCACGAAACGGCTATTATTTTCACGCAAAATAGGTTCTGTCATGTTTTTAAAATTTTATATCTAAAAAAGGATCATTTTTGATTGATGACACAAATTGTTATTAATTTGAATTTGTTTTCGTTTTTACACGCACATAAAACCCCGCCCTTTTGCATTCAAAAGGATGGTTTTTAGTGCCAATGAAAAAGAAAAATGCTGTTTTTAATAAAACTATTTGCTTAAAAATGATGGTTTTATATGGATTTAGGAGATGCTTCTCTCGCTGTACGTTATCAAATAAGTGAGCTCGACGCTTTTGCGACACTAAGGTATGATGATACAACCTTCTAAAAAAACAAAAGTTATCCACAAAATGTGGATAACTTTTTTAATCAATTGATTATCAATTATTTAGCAATTAATTTATAAGCCAGATTCGTCTCGTTTTTCCTGTACGTCCATGCCGCGTTTTCGTTGTGCGGCTTGCGTTGATTTATTTAAACTATACGTAAAACCAAGATATGCCATTCGAGATTCGCGTTTTAAACGCCCTTTGGTCTCATATTCGGGCGTAAAAGCGGTAAAATCAACCCGTTTTGTATCAAAAATATCGCTCAAGCGGAAGGATAAGGTTGCTTTATGATTCCAAATCGGCTTGCGCAAACCGAAATCGGCATAATACACAGGCGCGAGCGTTCCTTGAATCAACACATTCGGTGAGTTATAAAAACCAACAATTTGTATATCCCAATCTTTGCCAAGCGTAAAACTGCTATTGAAACGGGCGTTCATCACCGTCGTTTGATTGGTCAATTGTGCTTCCAAATTTTTACCATTCAATTTTGCCTCGAAAACGGATACGGTACTACTCATCTTCCATTTTTTCGTAAGATTCAACGTTCCATTCAATTCTAAACCATAATTGACTCCATTTTGGAGGTTCATTGGCATGCGATATGCAATGTTTTCACCTGTGATGGGGTCGGGCAAATATCGGACAACGCGCCCAATCGCATCATTCATTTGACGATAAAAAAGCGTCGGATTGAACGTAAAACGATTGTTAATCATCAAATAACTGAGTTCAAAGGCGTGTACAAACTCTGGTTTCAAATCAGGATTGCCAATTCTTCGATTCAAACGGTCATTGATACCCGTAATCGGATGCAACATCGCATAATCAGGCCGATTAATCCGTTTGCCATAACCCAATTTCAATTGTCCTTTATTTGCCAATTGCCGCGTCAACGAAAAAGACGGATAGGCTTGAAAATAATCCAAAGGCACTTGCCTACTGATGTGTTTCAAATCTGACACAGCATTCACTTGTTCTATCCGCAAACCCATTGAATAATCCCATTTTTGTTTAAAATTGCCCGAAAACATCCCATATCCTGCATAAACGCGCTCCGTAAAACCAAATAAAACCGTATAACGAGCGTCATTTACATATTGATTATTTTGCAATACATCTGAAAACAATTGTTCCTCAATTCTAAAATCAGCAATTCTGAAACCTGTTTCAAAACGACCTTTTTTCAAAGGCTCTGTAAAATCACCTTGCAAAATTAAATTTCGACTATTCGTATTAAAACGAATTTGTTGATTGAAATCATCGCGTAAATGACTTGTTTTATCGGGCGTAAAAAATTGTTCGATGCCTAAAACGTGTCCTTCATTGCGATTTGAAGTTCTATTGCCCGATAACGTGAAATCGCGTTTCTCTTTTTTAAACCATTTATTCCAAGTAAAATTATAATCTTGCGCCAATGCCTTGCTTTTTTCGTTGTCAGAACGCAGTGAAAGGGCGGTTGGAATTAAGTTTTGATTTAAATAATCATATTGCAAATGAGCATTTTCACCCTTTTTGGAACGTACCACCGTTCCAGATACATTAAAACTATTGAATTTGTTAAAATTATATTCTACACCTAAACGCGCATTCAACATCTTGGCAGGATAGGTATGCGATGTCGTTTGATTCGTATAAAAAACAGAATCTTTGGTAATCGTCTTTCTATCAATGCCCATATTGGCAGTCGTGATGTTATTACGACCCGATAGCATACCGAATACATTGATTTTGTTGACTTTATAATTGGCAGTGATGGAACCATCGAATTTATTAAAGGTATTGAGTGCGGAATTTGTACCCATATTACCTGTGGTTTGCACATTGAAACCCACTTTTTGACTGTCTTTCAACACAATATTTAAAATACCCGCACTGCCGTCTGCATCTTGTTTGGCGGACGGATTCGTTAAAATTTCAATACTTTTAATCGCATTCGCAGGAATTTTAGTTAAATCCGCCTTGCCATTTGCGCCAATCAAGGCAGACGGTTTACCATTAATCCAAATTTTAACATTTTCAGAACCGCGCAAAGCGACATTACCTTCTGCATCCACTGTTACGCCCGATACATTTTTGATAGCATCTACCGCGCTGCCGCCCGCCGCCGTCAAACTACTTTCAATATTAAAAACCTTTCTATCCGATTTGTACTCCGTTTCAGAACGTTTTTCCTTGATTTCCAATACATTAAGTTGCGTAGAGGCAGTTGTCAAGGCAATCATTCCCAATTTTTTAATCGGATTTTCGGCTGTAATATCAATCAAAAGGGTCTTTTCAGACATGCCTATTGCAGAACATTTTAATTCATAATTACCTACTGGCAAACCTTTTAGCATAAAATCGCCACTGTCATCCGTTTGAACTCCTGTGATGAGTGCGCCTGTAGTACCATTGCTGTTTTTGAAAACGCGAGTTGCTGCAAAAGGAATTGGTGAACCTTTCTCATCTGTGAGCGTGCCTGTTATGAGACTTTCCAAAGGGGCAATTGTATTGTATTGAATCGTTTTAGCATAATTTTGAGCTAAAAGGATATTGAATGAACTGTTGTAGCAAAGGCTTACAACCATGAATAGACGTGCAAGATTCATTGTAGTTTTTGTCTTAGTTTTTGTATTAATTTACATTTTGATTAAAATTCGATACAAAGTTACTTTTTATTATTTAAAAGTGTACAAATTTTCAACTATTTTTTGAAAAAAAGATACATTGTAATATAGATTTTAAAAACACATAGTACACATAGTTTGCATAGAACACATAGGGCAATACTTCTAACTTTCGGTTCGGCATATTGGTCATGCCATCATAGTTCAAATAATTTACATAGAACACATAGGGCAATCTTTCGTATTGCAGCTATGTGTCCTATGTAAACTATGTGTTTTAAAAATAAAGCGGTTTTAATTCGCTTGCCACTATCGAATCAAAGTAGCAAAACCACTTATATCATGCGGCTCACCTCTCGGACCCTTGAACTGCACGACACATACATATACGCCTTGTGGTTCTTCACGCCCTGTATTAAATTTTTTACCATTCCAACCTTCTTGCGGATTCTTCGTTTCAAAAATCAATTCACCCCACCGATTCCAAATCCGCATCGTAAAATCCGTCATTCCTTCCAAATAACCAACCCCTTTAAACGCATCATTCACCGCATCTTGATTCGGCGAAAACGCATTAGGCAAGTGATAAACCACTTTGGGTTCAATATCAATGTATTTAATCATCGAATCAATGCAATTATTGAGGTTAGAAACCAACAATTTGATTTTTTGCGCCCCTGTATCTCGAAACACAAAGGTTGGGTTTTGCTGATTAGAATACCCTTTATTGCTAAAAAACCATTGCCACCGCGTCGAAAATTGCGATAAATCGCGGAATTGAACCGTATTTAAAAACGTATTCGGTTTCTCAGGCGTAAAATCAAAATCTGCAATCGCTCCTTGTTTTACTTTTATCCAATTTGGATAGGAAGCACTCGTTTTACAACCAATCGGCGAAGTCACATTCACCGAAACGGAATATGTACCAGGTTGTTTATAAACATGTTGCGGGCTAATACCTGTGCCAGTCGTTCCATCCCCAAAATCCCAAATAATCTTATAAGTAGAATCAATTGGCACTGATAAATTCTTAAATTCGGTCTTAGTGGGCGTACAATCGATGTATTTACTCGGCTCAATAATTAATAACGGCGGCACAGGATACCATCGAATCGGTTGTGTGGTATCCGCTTTACAACCTTTTTTATCCTCAATATTCAAAACAATCTTTTTAACACCAGGTGTTTGATACACATGCGCCGGATTGGGTAAAGAGCCTGTTGTACCATCTCCATATTGCCAATTCCAAATCGAAATCGCACCTGCGTCCGACCGAGAACGGTCTCTCAAAAAAACAGGGCCCGCAATACAAGTGTCATACGCATAGGTGAAATCAGCTATGGGTTTGTTATACACTTTAATCGTCACATGGGCTGTATCTGCACAAGTTGAACCAGGTTTTAAAAATAATTTTCCTTTATACGTACCTGTGTCGGGAAACGGAATATTGGCATTCCAATCATTAAAACGACGTTCTGCACCTTGAATGTTAAAACTCCAATAAAAATCGCTGCCAATAAAACTTTGTTTAAGGCTTTGGTTTTCAATTAAAACCGTATTGTTGCCGCAGGCTTGGATGAAAAACTGCTTACCTGCAATCGTTGTATCTGCCTTGATTTTAGCTAAAACCGTTGGATTACAATCCAATACATTAAATTGAAAGTCTCTACGTAAAATACTCAATAACTGCCCATTGCGATATTCTTTGACGCAAACGCCTACGACAAATTGTCCCACAGTTGCCGCAGGCGTACCTGTAATCATCCCTGTATTGGGGTCAATGCGCACCACAGGATTGCCCCCCAAAGGCGCACCCGAAGTATAAGTAGGCACTCGAAATTGTACAGGATTCATCATCGAAAGACAAGCTGGAATCGGTACAACCCCTGTACAACTATTCGGATCTCCTGGAAGATCAGACCCTGTTCTACCACCGCCCAAGAGCGGTGAACAAAATTCATATACTAATTGATCACCATCTGCATCCATTGCCGCATGGTCAAAATTTAAGGGGAAACCACCACAAATCAAGGTCGGCGGGAACGACCGAAAAACAGGACTATTATTACGGGCAACTTGTGCCGCAGGAGAAAGTTCGATAAAATAGCTCGCGCCCGAACTTTCTGGGTTCAAAATATTTGTAATGGTATTGTTACGACAACAACGTTGATAGACAACCGTGTAACTTTCATTCACAGGCGGTAACGTCAGCACCCAAGAATACGAACCTTCTTCCACACAAACATCAATATTGGTCTCTGTACAAGGCAGATAGGGTTTCGATAAATTCCGAGAACTATCTAATGAAACTTGAATATTGCGTTGAAGCGTCGTTCCGCGAAAAAGCGTAATCGAAGCAGGATTATCTAATTCCGCGCCTTGCCCATTGCAATCGCGGTAGATTTTCATAAAAAATTGATATTGGTCATTGCCAATATATTTATACGTAATCTCGCCGCCGATGATGTGCTTGGCGCATAAAGAGTGGGCAAATGCCAGCAAGAGGAGCGTCAATAAGGTATTTTTCAAGGTATTTTTATATTTTTAGAATCAAATAATTTTAATGTATCAACAAATAGAACCGATTTTTTGTTAAATGGGATAAAATTGCATTAATTTTTACAAATGGCGCAATTTTAATGAACCATTATCAATAAAAACGGCTAAATAAACGTTTATTTTGCTTTTTTAAGCGTCACAAACAACAAAATTATCTTTTAACGATTGCGAAAGTACGATAGTATGGTATTTGAAAACGAGAAATTTACAGAAATATTGAATGTTTTAAACGCGGGCGGCGTGATTTTATATCCAACGGATACGATTTGGGGCATCGGTTGCGATGCGACGAATGCGGCGGCGGTCGAAAAAGTTTATAAACTCAAAGACCGTCCTTCGGGCAAGGGTTTCGTGTTATTGGTGGATTCGATGGCGATGTTGCGGCAATATGTGTCGCATGTGCATCCACGCATTGATACTTTGTTGATGTATCACACCCGTCCTTTGACAGTGGTGTATGATAAAGGAATCAATTTAGCGAAAAACGTGACCGCCCCGAATGGTAGTGTGGCGATTCGCTTGGCAACCGATTCGTTTTGTAAAGCCTTGATTCGACAATTGGGCAAACCGATTATAGCGACTTCCGCGAATGTCAGTGGTCAACCTTTTGCAAAACATTTTGGCGAAATCAGTTCCGATGTGTTGGAAAGAGTGGATTTTGTCGTGAAATTTCGGCAGGAACAGCGCGAAACAGGTGAACCTTCTGTCATTGTGCGCTTGAATGAATCGGAAGAATTGGAATTTATTCGGGAATAGTTTTAAAAACAAAAATGCGCCGATTTTTACCTAAAAATCGACGCATTTCAAACGGTGTTTTAAATCATTTCTTATTTTTTTATAATGTGATTTGCATTCGCTTTGGCATGGTCATCCAAAAACTGTTGCAAACCTAAATCCGTCAAAGGATGTTTCAATAAACCGAGTATCGCTGATAACGGGCAAGTCACCACATCCGCGCCTGCTTGCGCTGCTTGCACAATGTGCAAAGGCGTACGAATGGATGCCGCTAAAATCTGCGTATCCCAACCTTGAAGCGTGTATATTTCAACAATTTGTTTAATTAAATCAATGCCGTCCCAACTCATATCGTCAATCCGTCCGATGAACGGCGATAAAAAAGTGGCTCCAGCTTTTGCTGCCAAAATCGCTTGACCTGCCGAGAAAATCAAGGTGCAATTCGTCGAAATATCGTTGGCATGAAACCAAGAAAGGGCTTTAACCCCATCTTTAATCATCGGCACTTTGACCACGATATTTTCTGCCAAGTCCGCCAAACGGCGACCTTCATCAATCATGCCTTTAAAATCGGTGGAAATCACTTCGGCACTGACGGGGCCATCCACTAAATCGCAGATAGACTTATAATGTTTTAAAATATTATTGGTACCTGTGATGCCCTCTTTTGCCATGAGGGAAGGATTGGTGGTAACACCGTCTAAAATACCCAAATCTTTAGCTTCTTTGATTTGGTCTAAATTAGCTGTATCTATGAAAAATTTCATGAAGCGTTGGCTGTGGCTTGTTTGTGGATGGAATCGTATGCAAGTTACGGACAAAAAAAAATGCGCCCGACACGCCGCTCGACTATCTTACCCTTGCTGTGTTTCCACCCTGGGGGAGTTCAGAAGGAGCTGGCTGCCTGACGCGGTGCAAAGGTATATCTATTTTTGATTCCTGCAAATTTTTTTTACTTTTTTTTTTATTTTTTTTTCACCACACTGTTTGGAGGGTTTCAAACCCTCCAAACGGTAGGATAGCCCTCCAAGCGGTAGGCTATGATTCGTTTATCAAAAAGCCTTTGGTTTCTTTTCTTAAAACGACTTCTTCCTCCGTGATTTTGAATATCAAGGCTTGTAATTTTAATAAAGTTGCTGCTGCCAATTGTTTGCGAATGCTGATTTGAATGTACCCTATCGTATCAAAATTTTGTTGTAAAACATTGATTTGCAATTTTTTAAGAGCATTCATCACAGCTGGCATCCATTCGTATTCAAATTGAATTACAAAAGTATCCTCTACTATTTTTTCAATAATTATGGATTGGGCAAGTGCGTCTGCCGCGCTTGCCCGATACGCATTGATTAAACCCGATGTTCCCAACAACGTTCCTCCGAAATATCGAACCACAATAATCCCAATATGCGTTAAATGCAAACGGTCAATTTGACCCAAAATCGGTTTTCCTGCGGTTCCAGAAGGTTCGCTATCATCATTTGCGCGAAATAGATTTTGGTCTAAACCCAATCGCCAAGCGTAACAATAATGCCGCGCTTTGGGGTGTTCTTTCCGAATTGATTCTAAAAAAATAGCAAAATCGACTTCTGAATGAATGGGATGGGCGTAAGCAATAAACTTAGAACCTCTATCTCTAAATGAACCAATACTTGCTTTTTGAATGGTTAAATAACTATCTTTTATCATTTTTTAGGCAAAAAGATTTCGGCTATCATACAGCGTGCAGAACCACCACCATATTTCTCAATCGTTGGAATATCAACGACTAAAATTTGAGTTTGTTTTTTAATGTGATTGATTTGCAACGCGTCTAAGGATTCATAAGCCGTTTTAGACATAATCAAAAAAGTTTCATTAAACGTATTGCGGACTTGTAACATATTGCCTGCAAAAGCCTTCATTTGAGGCAAACTAATTTCAATAATTTGCTTTTTGGTTTGTTCCAACATTTTAATTACATTCAATCGTTCCTCCTTATTTTCAATCGTATCTAAACAAATGACGGCAAAGGTTTCGCCCAAAGCCATCATCACATTAGTATGATAAATGGCTTGTTTTTTATCATCGATTGCATTAAAAATCAATCGTTTATAATGAATGGTTTCACATAATTCGTCTAAGACACGCACGTCTGTACGCGGACTTAAACAAGCATAAACAATCTCATTTGCCCTATCCAAAATCATACTGCCCGTGCCTTCTAAAAACTGCTTCACCCCTTCAAAATGCTCTAAATGCACCCTTTGTGTGATTTCAAATTCTTTTTCGATGGCTTTTAAAATCGGTTCACGCCGTTCTTTTCGGCGGGCATTTGCAAACATCGGATACGAAATAACCGCCCCATCTTCATGAAAACTAACCCAGTTATTGGGAAAAACAGCATCAGGCTTCACAGGTGTTTTGGTATCCTGCGCCACCACGACGTTGATAGCCCGACTGCGCAACAACATCACCATTCGGTCAAATTCTTCAATCGCTTGTTGTTGAATTTGTTCATTGGAAAGGCTGGTATCGCGGGTTTGAAAAGCATTGCTGGCTGCCGTTTGTTCATTAAAGCCAAATTTGGCAGGGCGCACCATGAGAATATTGTGTGTAATGGTTTTCATATTAAAATTAATAACTATTTGAATAAAATTAAAATAAACAATCTGAATCAAAAACAGGTTATCTTTGCGCAATTTTTGTTTCCAAAGGAGCGTGAACGCTCGAATGTACCAAAAAAGGTGCAAATTAAAGGATAAATCAAAAAATCACTCCTTAAAAAATCTAAAAATGGCAGTAATATCCATCAATTTAAAAGATGGTTCCGTGAACCAACCTGAAACACCCAAAGAAATGATTGTCGGCATTGACTTAGGCACGACGCATTCGTTGGTTGCTTATATTCAAAATGGTCATCCGATTTGCGTCAAGGGGCAAGATGGCAAGAGTACCTTAGTGCCTTCTATCCTGCATTTTGAAACAAATGGTGGTATTTTGGCGGGTGATGCTGCCAAATCCAAATTGTTGACTGACCCGCAAAATACGATTTATTCGGTCAAGCGGCTCATGGGCAAATCGTATAAAGATGTTAAAACCTATGAACAATATTTTGGTTATCAAATCATTGATGAAGATACAGAAAGTTTGGTAAAAGTGCGCGTCAAAAACGCATTTTATACGCCTGTGGAACTTTCGGCGCATATTTTAAAAGCCTTAAAATCGCGGATTGAACAGGATTTAAAACAAAATGTATCCAAAGCAGTGATTACGGTTCCTGCGTATTTCAATGATGCACAACGACAAGCGACTCGTGATGCTGGAAAATTGGCAGGTTTGGACGTTTTGCGCATTGTCAATGAGCCTACGGCGGCAGCTTTGGCGTATGGTTTGGACAAAAAAACGGAGGATGCCCATACGATTGCGGTGTATGATTTGGGCGGCGGCACGTTTGATGTATCAATTTTGCAATTGCAAGATGGGATTTTTGAAGTCTTGGCAACGAATGGCGATACGTTTTTAGGTGGCGATGATTTTGACCAAGCGATTGTCGAAGATTGGATGAAAACCCATGAAATGGACCAAAATCGCCTTCATTCAGATAAAATCATGGGTCAAACCTTGCGTTTAAACGCTGAACAGGCTAAAAAGCAGTTGAGTTTCAACGATTCGTTTGAATGGCAATCTGCGATTTTAGACCCAAAAGGTAACGAAATGGTGTTTAAAATGACAAGGCAAAAATTGGATGCTTTGATTCACCCCTTGATTTTAAAAACCATCAAATGTTGTGCGTCCGCTTTGAAAGATGCTAACTTGGATATTACCGATATTCAAGCGGTGGTGATGGTTGGCGGCAGTACGCGTGTGCCTGCGGTGCAAAAAGCCGTAACGGATTTTTTTAAACAAAAAGTTTATAATGATTTGAATCCTGATGAAGTGGTTGCCTTAGGTGCGGCGATTCAAGCGGATGTGTTGGCGGGGAATCAGCGCGATGTTTTATTGATTGACGTTACGCCGCTTTCGTTAGGGATTGAGACGGTGGGCGGTTTGATGGATGTGATTATTCCACGCAATTCCAAAGTGCCGAATCAATCAGGTCGTCAATATACGACTTCAGTGGATGGACAGAAAAATTTAAAAGTGGCTGTTTTTCAAGGAGAACGTGATTTAGTGGCGCATAATCGAAAATTAGGTGAATTTACGTTGAAAGGCATTCCGCCGATGCCTGCGGGTTTGCCTAAGATTGATATACAATTTGTGTTAGATGCGGATGGGATTTTGAAAGTCAAGGCAAAGGAATTGCGTTCTGGAACGGAAACTTCGGTTGAAATTCGGTCTCAATATGGGATTTCGGAGGAAGCGATGGCTGAAATGTTGATTGAAGGCATTATGAATGCCGAAGAAGACATGGCTGCGAAAGCGTTGATTGATGCGCGAAATGAAGGCAATCACCTTTTGCAAGCCTCTGATAAGTTTTTAAAACAACATAAAACCATTCTGACGGATTGGGAAAAGCGAAAAACGAAAAAATTGGCGGCGGCATTGACGGAAATGATTGCGCAAACAGATAAAAATTTGATTCAAACAGCGATTGCGAATTTAAATAATTATACAACGCCTTTGGCGCACCGCGCTATGGATGCAACGATTCAAAATGCAATGCGCGGTACTAAAATAGTATAATTTTTTAACACATAGGACACATAGGTTTCATAGAACACATAGAGGTAATCCATTATTTTTGGATATACGGTCCTAAATGATTTGTAAATAAATTCGAGTATAACTTGCGTCAAGTTTCAAACTTGACGCAAGTTTATTTCAAAAATGGCTTAGAAAATCTATAAACCATTCTAAATCAACTGATTGCCTTATGTGTTCTATCTTTATCTATGTGAATTATGTGTTAAAATTCACCTTTTTTTAACTCGTCTAAGAACGCTGGCAATTTTATATAACGAGCTTTTAAAATATCTGCAAATGCTTTAACTTCTTTTCGTTTAGCCTCCATTTTTAAAATTGGAGTCAACTCCGAGACATACATTCCGTAACTTTTTCGACTTCTATCGCCTTTATCCATCTGATGTATTATTCGTTCTTTATACAAATCCAGCACTTCTTGAGCTTTTAAATTCAAAATGGGTGCAGTTGCCTCCAAAAAGTGCCTGCTGTAACCACCTTTAATAGAGGTCGCATAACAGAGTAAATCATCATATTTTTCCTCCAAAGTCAATAATTGAATGTAAAAACTTGGGTTTTTGGTACTCATTTCATGGAATAAGAGTTGTGATTCTGCCAAAGAAGCTATTTTTTTCCATTTTTCATAAATCGCTACATTTTGTTTTTTGCGAATATAACCATTGATAAATACTTTAAAAAAAACGTCATTATCTTCCAATTCTAAGTTTTGAAACAAATAATCATCTAATTTGTCATTTGCAGGTAGCGTAACATAAAGTCCTTTTTTGGGTTCATTCGCCCGATAAAGTTGGATTGCCGTTTCAATCCATTTGGGACGATTGCCTATTTCCAATAAAAATTGCAACCACTCCATGCTTAATACCGTTGAATTTGCGGCGTATTTTTCAAAACATTTGAGCAATAAAGTATTGTCTTTCAATGCTTTACAAAGATAAACTATCAATAGATGATTATTGGCAGTTAATAATTTCTTTTCACTTAAACGATTCAAAAATAAACGCTTCTCTTCCAAAGTAGGAGTTGCCCATTCAATCAAATCTTGTATTTCCACCAAATGGAGATAAGGTGTTCCTTCATTGGATTTGTTGAAACGAGCAAAATAATCATATCGTTCCCAAATTAAATTGATAAAGACTTGATAATCAATTTTTTGTGCAGGAAAACTTTGAACTGTATTGACCCAATGAATCGCTTTTTCTTTCCAATCTTGGTACATCATATATTGGTAAGTATCATTAGGATTGTCCATCCAATCCGCTGCTTCTACCATAAATCCCGTCTCATACAGACACAATAAACCATGGAATCCATCTAAAAAACGTCCTTTTTCGACTAAATTACACGATTTTTGATAAAAAGGGGCTAATAAACTTTCCACTTTTTGCGTAAGACCAAGCGTATCGTAAGGTTCATTTTCATCACCTTCATATTCCTCATAGCCATCATAATCATCCTCATCGACTTCGTTTAAAAAATCATCCGTATCAATGTCCATGATAATCGCCGCAATCACTTGACTACATTCCGCATAATCGGCAATTTTGGTTGGTAAATGAATCGAATTATCTTGGATAGCTATTGGTGATGTCGTAGCAGCAGGTTTTAAAAATGCCAAAAAACGATGACATAAGGCTTCATCTTCTGCAAAAAGGGCGCGTAAAAAGGCTTCTTGTTGACTGGCGCGTGCCGTCAAAAAGGTTTTATCGTAGAAATGATTTTTATCAATTGGCACACGGCGATCTATAAAAAAATTTTGTGGAATCGGTGCAACGGGCGCATTCGGTAAGGTCATTGATTGTGCCTTGAAACTGCCATCTATGATGCACAAACCCACCGCAACAATATGTTTACAAATGCCGCCGTAATCATAGGGACAATTGCAAGAACATTCTATATCATCTGGCTCATCGATAATTTTAACTTTGTAACGGCTTGAACCGTGAACGATTGCAGTATAAACATTGCCTTGTTTGACCAATTGTTGTACTGAATTTTTGTACTCTCTGCCGCGTTGATAGCTTTGACTGATAGCATTATCCCGCAACCATGCTAAATTGATTGACATAATTTGATGAAATTAGATGAAAAGAAGTGGCAAAACTAAGCATTTGGAATGATTCACCCGAGAAAAGAGGTAAAGAATAAAAGGTTGATTTTCAATGTAGTAGAACGTTTGGAGGGTTTCAAACCCTCCAAACGTTGTTGTCCCTATCTTTAATAGCAACTACTTATGGTATTTTAATGGCGGTGTCCACCAACACCATGTACATGTCCATGCGCTAATTCCTCCGCAGTTGCAGAGCGCACATCGACAATTTCGCCTGAAAAATATAAATCAACACCCGCCAAAGGTGGATTTAAATCAAATAAAACGCCTTCCTCATTGGTTTCAACCACCGTTCCCATAAACGACTCGCCAGAAGGGTCTTGCAAAGGCACTTGCTCACCTGGTACGAAAATGTCTTCTGCACGCACGCCCGGTTCCAACTTAAAAGCCCCCCAAGGGATTAATTCGATGGCTTCTGTATTGTAATCACCATAAGCGTCCGCCGCTTTGATGGGAAACGCAAACGCATCACCTTTGGTTTTGCCTTGCAAATGGGCTTCAAACGCGGGAATCATCATCCCAATTCCATGAATGAAACCAAGCGGTTCACCGCCTTCGGTGCTTTCAATCAAATCGCCCATAGCCGAGCCATCGCGCAAGGTATAATGGCATAAAACCACCATATTTGTATCAACCAGAATCATCATTGGTTTAAAAAAATTTAAAATGAATAAAAATGAGCGCAAAGATAGACGCTTTTCAAGTATAAACTAAAAAAAAATTGCGCCAAGTAACTACTTGACGCAATCTTGTTGTATCACAACGGTATCAAAATTAACGCATTGCGGCAACGCGCATCGACAATGCTTCAGTCATATTCGCAGTAAGGCTCATCTTCATTTCAAATTGATTGATGTTATTTTTCAAACCAACTTTTTGTAACAATTCAATGATTTCATCCGCATCATTCGGAATATTCTGGACGCGGACGGTCTCGTAAACGTCCGATAAGGCATGAAATAAACACATTTTAACGTTATTGGCGGCTCCAGAACGGAAGCCTAATTGTGAGATAGAGCCATTTTGTGGATTGATAACGGCAAAACCATTTAATACATTTTGTTGGTCGTAAATCAACCAAGTTTCATAATCGTCGGCAAGCATGGCGACTGCCTCTGGATGATTGTCCCAAGAATACGTATAATTACTCAATTCTTTGACCAAATCCCATTCATAATCTTGGATTTTTTGGACGCGGAAACTTGCAAATGCTTTTTCGTTGGGTACATTTAACTTGCCCTCAAAACACCGAAGCATCCCCGCAGGGCGCAATCCTACATTTTGGTAGGCTTTGATGGCTTTTTGATTTTCCGTAATCACTTCAAGGGTCAACGTTTTGACTCCCGAAATTCGTAAAACGGGCAATGCTTTTTCGTAAATCTGCTCTATCAATCGTTTGCCGCGATGTGTAGGGAGTACACCCGAGACTATATTGTGGGCTTTTTTGCCATTTTTACCTTCGTCAACGCCATGCAGTAAAAAGGCTACTAATTCATCATTCTCAAAAGCCCCGAAGGACAAGGCATAATCTACGCGTGCGCCATACCAACGCGCTCCCAAAGCGGCAGGAGACGCATCCATTTTCACGAAATAATCCTCAAACGCATGTCCAACTGCTGTTGCAATCGTCGTTAAAGGCACATCTCCTAAAGTTCTAATCTGCTGCATACGGGTAATTTATTTGAAAAACAAATTATTGTTAATTTTGGTTCGTATGAAAGTGAGCGTAACATTTCAATAACATTTGAATGCTTTACTTATCACGCTGCTTGTTTTGTTTTTCACAAAACAGGTATAATGATTTGTTTATATCCATTTTTAAGCCACCGCCTTATTCGGACGAGACTTTGGTAAAAATGTCAATATTTTAACAAAAAATTACGTTTGTAACTGGCTCAGGGACGCATTTCTAATAGTTGTTTACAAGCGGTAAATCCGCTAATGGATATTTCGTTTTAAGCGAAATTCTAAGCAAAGATACAAAAAATACAAATAATAAAAGTTTCAATCTTCAAAAATACGCGTTTAAAAAAAATATTTTTTTTTAAAACATACTTCCAAAGATTTACTGTTGATGGGATGACGGTTAAAAATCGTAAAAAACGCATTGGATTTTGTGTTACTTGTGGGAATTAGAATATTTTTTAAATTTAATCACAGATACGTAGTACAAGTAAAGGGGTTTCATTTTAAAAGTTCCAAACGGTTGAATTAACGATTGATTAACGATAGTTTTAATATCATTTACAAACGAATTTAATTCAAAAATCATTATTTTAAGTTGCATTTCTCTTTTTCGCGCCCAATTTGTGGGTTGAAAATCGCTAATCTTACCACAAATATTTTATAATTCATTCATTCATATTGTAATATGAGTGCCATTATGAGCGTAATACGACGCAAATGTATATTTTTTTTTCATTATCGCGCAAATTTTTTTTTGAAAAGTTGAAAAAAGATTTACCTTTGCGTGCCGAAAATGAAAAGGCAAGATTTTTTAAACAAATAATTTTAAATAGATCCTATACGATGAATAATGCTATTCAGTTTGTACACGAGCAACTTAAAGCAGAGGCAGATGCCAAGCACGCGGCTACTGTTGCTCAAGCAAAAGCGGACGGTAAGCCAGAGCCTGCCAAAAAAGGCGCATTTCCTTCATTTAAGTCAGGTGACAATGTAATAGTCAACTATAGAATTGTTGAAGGCGATAAAGTTCGGATTCAGGCATACAGAGGCGATGTGATTCAAATCAAAGGCGAAGGTTCCACAAAAACCTTTACCGTGCGCAAAATTTCTAATGGTGTTGGGGTAGAACGGATCTTTCCGATGGCTTCTCCAAGCATTGACAGTATCGAACTCTTGAAACGCGGTAAAGTGCGTCGTGCAAGATTGTTTTACTTACGCGATTTAGTTGGTAAAAAAGCACGTATCAAGGAGTTGAAAAAGTAATTCTATACTTTACACACGATGGTTTTGCGATAGGATGGATGTACGGATTTCACGGATTCGCACTGATTGGTACGGATTTTTTTTAAGAATCCGTACCAATCGGTGTGAATCCGTGAAATCCGTACATCCATCCTATCGCAAAACCATCGTGCGTAAAGTATATATCATAAAAAAAGCTGTCGCGCACATACGCAACAGCTCCCATGAAAAACGCTATCATTAAAAATTAAACCAACATTTTTTTCAATTTTAAAGGTTTAAAAAGCAATTTAAAATCGCCTTTCAAACGACCGTTCAAAGTTAAAACGAATAGGCCAAAGATGCAACTAATCTTGACGGTTTTTTATCAAAAGCATATTGTTTTCCGCCAAAAGTCAAATGTTCTCCATAATTCTCAAAATTGCCTTCATACCGTAAGTCAATTCCTAATTTCCCAAAATCAAGTCCGACACCTGCCTGATAACCCCAAGTAGCACTTGCAAATTTTTGTTCGTATCCATGCGTATTCGTCAAATCAGAAGAACTGCTAATATTAATATGGGCAATCGGTCCCGCATTGAGGCGAAGCATGCCGCCAAAACGATAACCAATTAAAATTGGAATATCTAAACGACTATACGTTTCGGTCCGAATCGAATCGACGCTTGGGCGAGCCAAATTTTGTAATTTATAAGTTGCTTTATTAGAATTGAATAGCAATTCAGGTTGCACAAATAAACCCAATAATTTAAACCGCGTAAATGCTCCAAATTGATAACCATATCCTGCATTATCTAATTTCAAACGGAAAGAATCCGTCGCGCTGTTTCTAATAGTCAAATCAGAAGGGGCAACATCGGTCGTACTAATGCCTACTTTTAGACCGTATTTAACACTTTGAGCTTGTAGGGGCCAATAAGCCACCGCGCTGCACACCGCAGCCATTATGAATTTTCTCATTCAAAATTTGTTTTTTTTGATAAAATGGAGTGAATGTTTTTAACCATCAACGACGCTTTAATAACGCGCTGATGGATTAAAATGTATTTTTGCAAGGTATAAAATCGCCTTCTTTAACGCAATCTTAACCTTTTTGATTAAATTTGCATTTTTTATGCCACGAATCCATGTGGTTCGAGCATTAACTTTATAATTGATGATGAATTTGATTCAGAAACCTGTATTTGTAGGGAGTTTTGTGCGCGAAGACCAATGCCCCAAAGAAGATTTGCCCGAATTTGCCTTCATTGGACGTTCTAATGTGGGCAAATCGTCTCTAATTAACATGTTATGTAGTACGAAAGGCTTGGCGAAAGTCTCGAATACACCCGGAAAAACTCAATTAATGAATTATTTTCGGATAGATGATACTTGGTTCATGGTGGATTTGCCTGGCTATGGTTATGCAAAGGTTTCTCAAACGCAACGGGCGGCTTGGGAACGAATGATTTGGTATTTTTTGAAAAATAGACAAACGCTTTCCTGTGTTTTTGCTTTAATAGATGGGATGATTCCGCCGCAAAAAATGGATATAGATTTTTTAAACAAATTAGGACAATTTAGTATTCCATTTGTGATGGTTTATACTAAAACAGACCGCATCACACAGCGCGAATTGAGTGTCAATATGGATGCGATGGATAAAAAACTATCCGAAACTTGGGAACAATTGCCCGAAAAATTTATTACCTCTGCCGAAAAAGGGATGGGACGCAAAGAGATTTTAACTTTTATTAAAAATTTTCATACGGTATAAAACTTTATTAATCAACTTATTTCACGCATTACAACTTTTTTTTACCCTATCATGTCAAACAAAAACAATTTATTAGAAAGTATTGTAGAGAAAACCATTTTTGCCAGTCGCTGGCTTCAAGTACCTTTGTATTTGGGTTTGGTGGTGATGACCTTGCTGTACAGTTTCAAATTCCTAATGGAATTGATGCATATTTGTATGGACATCCCGCACATGGATGAATCCAAGTTAATGCTTGGTATTTTAACCTTGATTGATATGGTGATGGTTGCCAATTTGCTGATTATGGTTTTAATGGGCGGTTATAGCACCTTTGTAAGCCATATTGCGTTGGAAAATGAAACGGATAGACCTGATTGGTTGGATAAAATCGATGCAGGTTCGATGAAAGCAAAGTTAGCTTCTTCGTTAGTGAGCATTTCAGCCATTCATTTGTTGCGTTCCTTCATGTCGATTGAGCATATCGGGTCGGCGGATATGGTCTTGCAAGAACACCATCTTAGATGGCAAGTCATCATTCATTTAGTGTTTTTGCTGTCTGCGATTATGCTTGCGCTGACTGATTATATTATGCATAAAAGTCATTCATTGTCGCATACGCCTGAGCAGCATGGACAAGAAATTGCACACCGTTCTGCGCCCACATCGGAGCATCATTCTTAAAAGACGTTGTAAATTGCGTCAATAGCGTGCAATATGGACGCAATTTACATCATTTAACTGTTTATAATAATATGTCTGAAACGCAACGCCTCAATTACACTTTGTTCCCGCCCGTTGTCGAAGACCCGAAATCGTGGCCGATTTATCTTTTAAGCGAAGATAGAAAAACGTTTATTCCAGAAATAGACGAATATACCTTTGAGCGGCTTGCTGAATTGTACCCTAAAACAGGTGATTTGATTGCCGAAACTATGTATTTAGAACGGATTCGCATCAAGGAAGAACCTTGGAAAGTGGATCCGCCAAATGATAGATCCTTTTGGAATAAAATCGGACAAAAATTATTATTAGTTAAAAAAAATGATGTAAAAGCCTCTAAATCATCACACGATGAATTATTAAAAAAAATAATTAATCGATATTCAGAAGAAATTGTAGGCACATTCAGTATCCCTACCTTTAGTTTTGCACGAAAATTCCTCACCTTTTTCTTCAATCGTTGGTTGAACGCGGCGGCGGCGCGGCATTTTTTTGGACGTTTTTGGTCCAGCAAACATCGATTGTATGAGCGTTTACGGGTGCATGGTGATGTAGAGACAATTCGAGATTTGGCAAAAAAAGGAACCTTGGTCATCGTTCCAACCCATTATAGCAATTTAGATTCTATTTTGATTGGTTATACGATGGATTCCGTCTTGGGTTTGCCGCCGACAAGTTACGGTGCGGGTTTGAATTTATATAATTCGGGCATTCCAGCGTTTTTTATGAATCGATTGGGTGCATATCGGGTGGATCGACGCAAAAAAAACCCCATTTATTTGGAAACCTTGAAGGCAATGTCGAAATTGTCGATTGAACGCGGTACGCATAGTTTATTTTTTCCGGGCGGTACACGCAGTCGTTCTGGGATGATTGAGTCGAAATTGAAATTAGGTTTATTGGGAACGGCGGTCGAAGCACAACGCGCTCTTTGCGAAAAGCAATCGGATAAAAAAATATTCATCGTCCCTGTGGTTTTGGGGTATCACTACGTTTTGGAAGCACCGCATTTGATTGAACAACATTTGCGGATTTTGGGCAAACAACGCTATTTGACAGGCAAAAATACGGGCGCAAGTTTCCGCGAATGGTTGAAATTTGCATGGTTGTTTTTTTCAAAAAACACAGAAATTATTTTGAGTTTTGGCAAGCCAATGGACGTAATGGGCAACTTTGTGGATGCAACAGGAACTGGTTTTGACCAACATAACAATGAAATACATATTAAAGATTATTTTTCTGCTAATGGAAAAGTAACGGCGGATATTCAACGCGAAGCAGAATATACGAAATTATTAGCGGATAAAATTGTGGATCGATTTCATAAAGAAAATGTGGTTTTGAGCAGTCAAGTAGTGGCTTACACGGCGTTTACGATGTTGAAAGAATATAATGAAAAATTAGATTTATTTGCCGTTTTGCGTTTGCCGCCCGATGATTTTGTGTTTCCAATTGAAAATTTCACTGCAGCAGTAAGTGCGTTGCAACAAATTTTATGGGAATTAGAGGCAAAAGGCAAAATGGAATTATCGGAACAAATTCGCTATGATACCGATGATTTAGTGCGTGATGGCATTAAAAATTTAGGCGTTTATCACACGACTAAACCATTGACTTTCAATAAGAATGGCGATATAGAAAGTGATGATTTCAAAACGTTATATTATTATCACAACCATTTGGAAAATTATGGATTGGCAAAACGGGTCAATTGGGATTTGTTTAAAATAGAGGAAGTAAAAAACATGAATTAGTATTGTAAATTTTGTGTAAATTTGTGCAATTGTTGTTCAAATGGCAAACTCAAGCGTATGAATTATATAGTATTTGATTTGGAAGCGACGTGTTGGAAAGGCAGACCGCCTGGCATGATTCAAGAGATTATTGAGATTGGGGCGTATCGGTTAAACCTTTTTGGTGAAATCGAAGGTCGGTTTTCAAAATTTGTGCGCCCTGTGGTTCAGCCCATTTTGTCGCCGTTTTGTAGAGAATTGACCAGTATTACGCAGGAACAAGTGCGTTTTGCGCGAAAATTTCCAGATGTGCTTGAAGATTTTATGATATGGGGCGATATGGATTTAGAGGATGAGGAATATGTCTTGATTTCTTGGGGGAATGAAGATAAACGATTGCTTTCGGATGATTGTCGCCTGCATCGACTGGATACGCATTGGTTGCGGGAACGACATATTGATTTGAAAGACAAATATCAGAAGTTGAAACGCTTGAAAAATAGTCCAAGTTTACTCAAAACAGTGGAAGTGGAAGGTTTTGAATTTACAGGAACGCAACATCGAGCGATATGTGATGCAGAGAATTTGATGAAAATTTTTATAAAATACATGGATAGGTGGGATATTTAACCTTATTTGAATCAGGAATTAAGGACGTATTTGCTTGATTTTTGTCAAAAAAATCAAGCAAATACGTCCTTAATTCCTAAAAATATTTCATGCTTGATTCAAATAATAATTGAAATTTAAGTAGTTCAATTGCAATAACCGATACAAAAGGTCGGCGAGGTTGCAACCTCGCCGACCTTGATTCGTTGACCTTGATTCGATGCGAATGCGCTGATTTTCAACTATTTACGTTTTGATAGCTTGTTTCGAGTCAACTACTTAGCTTGGATAAGCAACTATTTTTTGGCATTCATTGCCCACAAAAATCAAACAAAAGCCTAAAACATTCGGGCGGTCAAATTTTTGACTTTTCATATACATT
>JBDLWG010000151.1:0-6586 GCA_039804385.1 Bacteroidota bacterium | reverse complement strand
CCAATACAAAATTGTCTTTGGAATTGGGTGGAAATGCGCCATGTTTGATTTTTCCAGAAATGGATGTGGATAAAATGGCAAAATCAGCAGCACAAGCCAAAGTCCGCAATTGTGGACAAGTATGTGTATCGCCACAACGTTTTTTGGTGCATCGCCAAATTTATGATACGTTTTGTACCTTGACTGCCAAATATTTATCGGAATTTAAAATCGGGAATGGGGCAGAAACAAGTACACAAGTCGGTCCGCTTATCAATGCTCGACAACGAGAAGGCATTGCACAAGTCGTAGCCGAATCGGTGCAACAAGGCGCGGTTTTGATGTGCGGCGGCAAAGTACCTGCGGGCAAAACGAAAGGTTATTTTTACGAACCAACTTTATTGAAGGATGTCAAATCAACGCATTCGATATTCCGCAAGGAAGTTTTTGGTCCTGTGATGTCGGTTACGCCGTTTGATAGTTTGGAAGAAGCGGTTCGATTGGCGAATGATACCGAATATGGTTTGGCAGCGTATATTTGGACAAATGATTTAAAAACAAGCATTTACGCATCGGAATCTTTAGAATTTGGCATCGTCGGCATCAACGAATGGGCAGCACATGGGATTGAAGCACCGTTTGGCGGTTGGAAACAAAGCGGTTTAGGTTACGAATGCGGAGAGGAAGGTTTGCACGAATATTTGGAAAAAAAATTGATTGCAATAGGCGACTTGTGAGTCGAAATAAGCTATCAAAATGTAATTAATTGATAATCAATAGATTAATATCGAATTAAGGTCGGCGAGGTTGCAACCTCGCCGACCTTTTGGATCGGTTCTTTCAATTGAAATACTTATAACAAAACGGCGATTTCCGTTTTGGAAAGGAAAGCGATAATTGCGAAAAGCGCATCGTAGTCGTGAAATTTATTTCCCCCGATTCGCGGAAAATCAATTTCACGACGACGATGCGCTTTTCGCAATTCAACTTAGATTGAGTATAAGTCAAGAATGAAGTCCCTACGATTTTCACAATTCAAACGGTATATACATCTCTTAATTGAGTTGTAAAATAAACTTGCGTCAAGTTTGAAACTTGACGCAAGTTATGCTCGAAATGATTTACAAATCATTTAGGAAATGTATATACTAATATCTTCTATTTCTTCCGTCATTTTTAGTAAATGCATTTGTTCATCATATTCTGCATTAAACATAAAAGGTTTATTCGCTACAACATATTCGTAAATTTTATAATCGGTTTGTGGCGTTTGGACTTTTAAAAGAGCTTGATGTTCAATCCATTCGAGCGTCCCTTCTGGACAAAATGGCGGTTCGATGTATGGAATATCTGCCGAATACACAAAAAGCGTCCAATTGAATTTCGTTGGGGACGTTTCTACCAAAATACCACAAAACTTAGGTTTTTCAATGACTAAACCCGTTTCTTCATAGGTTTCCCGCTTTGCCGCTTGGATAGGACTTTCGTAAGGTTCTAACTTGCCGCCGACAGGCACGTAGTGACCTATAAACGGTTCTTTATGCCGTTTCAGTAATAAATAAGCGGTACCGTGTCGTAAGAGGACGATAGAGGAGTTGGTTTTATAACCCAATTGTATCATAGCATTAGGGGATTTAAAAGGATGTTATTGTGAACTACTGTTACCCAAAAGGAATCGTTACTTTCTAAAATTGTTTGATTTTTGACTTTCCAAGGGAGTCCGTTTATCGCACCGAGCCTCAGTTGAGACCTCCGATTTTAGTCTGTTTCTAGGTCGCAAAGGTAGCATTTTTTTAAATTTTACATTAAGAATAACCATTTTTATTGATTTTTTTTAATTTTACATTTAGAACAGCTTTTTTTTTTTTTTATTTGGTATTGTATAAAATAATTAATAGATTTGTGCAAAATTTGAAAATGGAACAAAAACAAATTGAACAGACCTTAACAGGTAAAATCGCCCATCATTACGAAGATATCATCGAACAAATTGGCGAAGACCCTTCTCGCGAAGGCTTACTGAAAACCCCTGAACGAGTTGCTAAAGCAATGCAATTTCTGACTAGTGGCTATCAATTGGATGCAGCACAAATCTTGAGAGGAGCTATGTTTGCAGAAGATTATTCCAATATGGTCATTGTTAAAGACATTGAACTCTATTCCTTGTGCGAACATCATTTGCTACCCTTTTTTGGAAAAGCACATATTGCATATATTCCGAATGGATACATTGTCGGTTTGAGCAAATTACCTCGTGTCGTGGATGTTTTTGCGCGTCGGCTGCAAGTCCAAGAGCGATTGACGAATCAGATTTTGCACTGCATTCAAGAAACATTGAACCCGTTAGGGGTTGCGATTGTTATTGAGGCATCTCATATGTGTATGATGATGCGCGGCGTGCAAAAACAAAATTCAGTCACCACCACATCTGCTTTTACGGGCGCGTTTAAAGCCCAAGAGACGCGGAATGAATTTTTGCGGCTTATTTCCGCTAAATTGACCTAAAACGATCTATCATTTCAGAAGGTGGATGTCATATTTTTTGTTAAAACTATTGATAATCAATGGATTAGATAAATGAACATCTATTGTTCCGAAATGGAGAAGAGTCGAGTCGAATCGTATTTTGTGTTCATACCCAATCTAAATTGAATTGCGCAACATACTTCGTAGTCGGGAAATCAATTTCCCGACTACGAAGCATTTTTCGCAATTCAATTTAGATTGGGTATAAACGAAGATAAAATTTTAAAAATCAAACTTATGAACATCGTCATTACAGGTGCAAGTCGTGGAATCGGCTATTCAACAGTGAAGGTTTTGGCAAAAAATAAAAACAATAAGATTATTGTTTTAACGAGAAATGTATCGTCTTTTTTAGAAAAAATGAATGCGGATAACACCTTAAAAGAGGCAGATATAACCGTGCATTTCTTGGATTTACAAAATTTTTCGGCTGAAAACTTTCCAAAAATAGGAAATAACATTGATATTTTGATAAACAATTCAGGTATCCTCATCAAAAAACCTTTTTCATCCTTAGAAGAAAAGGATTGGTTAGCTACTTTCCAAACCAATTTTTTTGGACCTGTGAAACTTATCCAATATCTACTCCCGCTATTAGGTCAAAAAGAGACCCCTTCACACCTTGTGAACATCGGAAGTATGGGTGGATTTCAAGGCAGTGTCAAGTTTTCGGGCTTATCGGCTTATAGTTCGAGCAAGGCTGCCTTGGCTATTTTGTCTGAATGTTTAGCGGAGGAATTAAAAAATAGTCATATTATTTCTAATTGTTTGTGTCTTGGAGCAGTGGACACGGCGATGCTTCAACAGTCGTTTCCGGACTATAAGCCGCCTGTAACCAGCGACGAAATGGGCGCGTTCATTGCCGATTTTGCGATAAATGGTTCTAAATATTTTAATGGTAAAACGATTCCTGTTGCAGTATCCACACCTTAATAAAGTCAAGTTAAACAACATAGGTGTGTAAACTTTAATTAACCAAAAAAAAAATTATTTATGAAAGCTTCTGTTTTCCGAAAGGCTTCTTTTTGTGCAGCACACCGTTTGCACAACACTCATTGGTCCGATGAAAAAAATAAAGCGGTCTTTGGCGTGTGCAACAACCCCAATTATCATGGGCATAATTACGAATTAGTCGTGCAATTGACGGGCGAAATAGACCCTGAAACGGGCTTTGTTTGTGATTTATTCAAACTTGGCTGTATTATAAACGAAGAAATCGAACAGCGGTTTGACCATAAAAACTTGAATTTGGATATCGTCGAATTTCGCCATTTGAATACCACTTTAGAAAATATTCTCGTCGTTATCTGGAATATACTTAGGGCGCGTATCGAACCGCAATTTGATATAAAAATTCGGCTTTATGAAAACCCCATCCATTTTGGAGAATATCCTGTTCATTAATTGAATTTTTTAATTTCGCAAATCATTGATAATTAATGGTTTGCGAAATTATTAATCCTTTAATTCTAATCCAATTATTTCCCGACTACGAAGCATTTTTTGTTTTGGAACGTATTATTTAAACCACCAAGGCGAAGCATTGCTATCTTGTTTAATCAAAAACGCTTTGCGCCGTGTAAATCGCCGCATTGCACCTGCGCCCATTCGAGTAGCACCCAAACCTGACATTTTAAATGAATTTTTTTCGGCATCGTGCAGAATACCCGTCAACGCAGCAGATAACAAAGATTTTAAAAATTCAAAGTCGCAAAAGCTCGGACTGGAAACGTCCCGACTCCTTTAAATTTAGGCGGCACTGCGCTAAATCGATAATTGTCAATGGGTAACGCATGTAAATTACACATATGTTCGACAATTAAAATTTCAGCCCCCAATAAAATTGTATGAACGGGACGCGCATTTCCACGCGTATCATCAATATTATGACTGTCAATGCCCACTAATTTGACTTTGGCAGCTTTGAGAAAATGGGCAGCAGCCGCTGTTAAAAACGGATGATTTTCAAAATATAAATCGGTATTCCAATGTTTTGACCAATCTGTTCGGATGATAACGGCTTTATTTTCAAGGGATTGTCCTTGAAAATGTGCCACATCAATGGCTTGCGCACCCATCGCATGAATGGTAATCGCTTCCAAATCCGCAAAGGCTTCCAACTCCATTTGTGCTAAATCCTTGCCATGTTCGTACCGATGAAAGGGACAATCAATATACGTACCTGTATTGGAAACCATTTCAATTTTGCCAATTTGAAAACTCGTGCCTGCTTCGTAAAAATCTTTCGATTTTTCTCGACTCAAATAATCACAAATCAGCGGCGCGGGCAATCCTTTGTACGTTATCATGCCCGATTCAATGACATGGCTTAAATCAATATACTTTTTTTTCATTGTTTGATAATTTAATGTGGGCAAAAGTAGGTAAAATCTTCATTTCCGTTATTGAAATAATTTGGCAGTTTGGCGTACAGACCTTACTTTTGCAAGATAAAACAAGAAAAAATGAAATTTCCAGACCTACCTGCTGACGCTGAATCTGTCGAAACGGGCATTGATTTTCAAGCAGAAGCCATTGATTTTCAATTAGATAACGTTGAAAAGATAACCCTTTGGATTGAACAAATTATCCAATTGCATCAAAAAAAATTGGGTTACATCAGTTATATTTTTTGTAATGATGCGTACTTACATCAAATTAATGTTGAATATTTACAACATGATACTTACACCGATATTATTACGTTTCCATTGAAAAAGAAGCCTTTGGAAGGGGATATTTTCATCAGCATCGACCGCGTGCGCGAAAATGCTCAAACGTTTGGCGTGTCTTTTGAACACGAATTACATCGCGTTATCATACATGGTGCGCTGCATTTGTGCGGATTCAAAGATAAATCGCCTGCGCAACGAAAGCGAATGACGGAATTAGAAAATGAAAGTTTAGCAATATTGGCTTAGTCGTAAGTTAAGATTGTCGAGTTGATGGATGTACGGATTTCACGGATTTCACGGATTTTTACAGATATGAGACTCGAAATCCGTGAAAATCCCGTGAAATCCGTGAAATCCGTACATCCATCAACTTGACAATCTACTACTAAGTATTCTAAAAAATCTTAATTCAAATGATGAATATCGAAAGGCATCCGCGCCTGAATCCCTTGCATGGTCTGCATCAAACGGATTTGTTCATAATACGGATACATCGCGCCTAATTCGGATTTCAAAAAAGATTGTTTGGTTTCATTGCTTTTTTTGCCTGTGAACTTATCGATAATTTGCTCCAAAGGCTCTTTTAATTTAGGATATTCGGTCGTCCGATAATCGGTCAAACCTGCTTTTGCCGCCGCCGCCGCGATTGCTGCGTCCAAATTCCCAATTTTATCGACCAAACCAATTTCAAGTCCTTTCGCGCCTGTCCACACGCGTCCTTGCGCAATCGCATGAACTTGGTCTCGCGTCATCTTGCGTCCGCTACCGACTAAACTTAAAAAATTCTCATAAATCGTATCGGTCATCGTTTGAAAAATCTTGCCTTCGTCTTCGGAAAAATCGCGTACCGCACTCAATGCAGCATATTTTGCCGTTTTCACGGTATCGAAATGAATCCCCATTTTTTCATTCAACGTTTTTTGAAAACTCGGAATCAATGAAAATACGCCAATACTGCCCGTAATAGTATTGTTTTCAGCAAAAATCGAGTCTGCATGTGCCGCAATAAAGTAGCCGCCACTCGCTGCGACATCTCCAAAAGACGCAATCACAGGTTTACCCGCTTTTTTCGCCAAATCCAATTCGCGCAAAATCAAATCCGAAGCCAATGCACTGCCGCCACCCGAATTAATGCGCAACACAATCGCCCGCACCTTTTTATCCATCCTCAATTGGCGAATGATTTTTGCATAACGATTGCCTTCGATGCCACCGCCGTCTTCGCCCGTACCGCCCAAAACAATATTGCCTTCTGCATAAACCACTGCAATTTTATCATTGCTTTTGAAATCTTTTTTCGCAGGATTGCTCTCGTCATAAGTTTCTAATCCAACGCTTGCAATTTTATCATCATCTTTCAACGCCAATCGCTTGCGCAAATCCGCTAATACTTCATCGTAATAACC
>JBDLWG010000150.1:0-3732 GCA_039804385.1 Bacteroidota bacterium | reverse complement strand
ATGTATAAACGCGCTCAAAAAGGCATCGGATACCTGCCGCAAGAAGCCTCTGTATTCCGTAAGTTGAGTGTTGAGGATAATATCAAAGCGGTTTTGGAAATGACGAAATTGAGTACTGTCCAACAAAAAGAGAAGTTAGAATCGTTGATTACAGAATTTAATTTGGAAAAAGTGCGCAAAAGTTTAGGCGATATGCTTTCAGGCGGAGAACGCCGTAGAACGGAAATCGCACGCGCTTTGGCAACGAGTCCGAGTTTTATTTTGTTAGATGAGCCTTTTGCGGCGATTGACCCGATTGCAGTGGAGGATTTGCAAAACATTGTTTTGCATTTGAAAACCCAAAATATTGGCATTCTCATTACAGACCATAATGTGAAAGCGACTTTATCGATTACGGATAGGGCTTATTTGATGTCTGAAGGCAGGATTGTCAGGGCAGGCTCTGCGGAGGAATTAGCCCAAGATGAATTGGCACGAAACATCTATCTCGGACAAGATTTTGAATTAAAACGACGCGTTATCCATTAAACTTAGTAGTCGGGAAATTTATTGCCCGCGTATCGCGGGCAATAAATTTCCCGACTACTCCATATTCAAAATAAAATATTATCTTTAACAAAACCTATTTGCTACAATGAAAAAAACACTATTCAGTGTCCTTTTCCCTTGTTTAAGCGGGCTTGTACTCGCTCAAACCCCTCCAAATTTGGAGAAATTGGCTTCCGTCGAAGGCATTACCGAGTATCGACTCAAAAATAATGGGTTGAAAGTACTCCTTTTTCCTGATGCATCGAAACCGACGATTACCGTCAACATCACGTATTTGGTCGGCAGCCGACATGAAGGTTATGGCGAGACGGGCATGGCGCACCTTTTGGAACATATGGTGTTTAAAGGCTCTGCGAAACACGTCAATCCTTCCAAAGAATTGAAGGATCATGGTTGTCAATTCAATGGTTCGACTTGGCTCGACCGTACCAATTATTACGAAACCTTTGCCGCAACCGATGAAAATTTGGAATGGGCATTGGATTTGGAGTCGGATAGGATGATTACATCGCGGATTGCCAAAAAAGATTTGGATACAGAGTTTTCGGTCGTGCGCAATGAATTTGAATCAGGCGAAAATAGTCCGACCAGTATTTTGATGGAACGCGTCCTTTCATCTGCTTTCCTTTGGCACAATTACGGGAAATCGACGATTGGGAATCGGTCGGATATTGAAAATGTGCCGATTGAAAATTTGCAAGCGTTTTACCGAAAATTCTATCAACCAGATAATGCCGTTTTAATCGTCACAGGCAAGTTTGAAGGTGATAAAACGTTGAAAATGATTGACAAATACTTTACGCCGATTGCTAAACCGTCACGCTCGTTGCCTCAAAGTTGGACGGTGGAGCCGACTCAAGATGGCGAAAGAAATGTGATTTTGCGGCGTACGGGCGATGTGCAAGTCGTGTCTTGCGGCTATCATGTGCCTGCGAGTTCGCATCCCGATTACGCTTCTGTGCAACTTTTGGTGGAGGCGATGACGAATAGTCCTTCTGGGCGTTTGCATCAGGCGTTGGTGGCGAGCAATAAAGCGGCTTCTCAGTGGGGGTTTTCCTTCTGGACGAAGGAACCAGGATTTGCGTATTTCAATGTGGATGTGCGCAAAGAGCAAAATTTGGATTCTGCCAAACTTATTTTGCTGAAAACATTTGATAATTTATCAAAAACACCCATCACCGAAGCTGAATTGAAGCGTTCTAAAACGATTTTGTTAAAACAAGTGGATGAAATGTTCCGCAATTCGGAAACGACTGGGACGATTATTAGCGAATTTATCGGCATGGGCGATTGGCGATTGTTCTTTATTTTGCGCGATGCGATGGAAAAAGTGACGGTTGCCGACATCAATCGGGTGGCTAATGCGTATTTCAAATCTTCCAATCGGACGGTTGGTTTGTTTGTGCCAGATGCCAAACCCGACCGCGCTGAAATGCCTGCCGTGCCAGATATTGATGCGTTGGTTTCGGGTTACAAAGGAAAAGCGGCGATTGCGGAAGGGGAAGTTTTTGAAGCAAGTCCTCAAAATATCGAAAAACGCACCCAAAAAGGACAAATTGGCGCATTAAAAACGGCTTTTTTGACCAAAACCACTCGTGGAAATACGGTCAATGCGGTGTTGAATGTTCGTTATGGCGATTTGAAAACGCTCGAAGGCAAACGCATGACTTCCTACATGGCGGGTCGGATGTTGCTGAAAGGGACGAAAACGTTGTCACAACAACAAATTAAAGATAAATTAGATGATTTGAAAGCAACGGTGCGCATCAACGGCAGCAAAGACCAAACGACGGTGAATGTCGAAACCGTCCGCGACAACTTGCCCGAAGTGATGAAAATTATCACAGACGTTTTGATGAATCCGTCTTTTCCCGAAAAGGAATTTGAAGAAATTCGCCAAGAAGAATTGGCAGGTACGGAACAGCAGTTGGCAGACCCGCAAGCATTGGCTTTCAATACATTAGACCGTCATTTGAATCCACAACAAAAGGGCGATATTCGTTATGTGATGACTCCGCAAGAAGAAATTGATGCTTTGAAAACCGTGAAATTGGCGGATGCCCGACAATTTCATAAAGATTTTTATGGCGCAAGTGCGGGTACATTGACGATTGTGGGCGATTTTGACGCGCCCGCAGTGGAAAAAGTATTGCAAGAGGGTTTGGGCAAATTTAAAAGTCCGAAAGCACATCAGCGTTTGCCGAATGATTTTAAAGAAATTCCAGTTAAAAACGAGTCGATTAAGACTCCTGATAAGGCAAATGCAATGTTTGTGGCAGGGATGAATGTCAAAATGGACGAAAATGACCCCGATTATGCCATGATGGTGGTGGGCAATTACATTTTGGGCGGCGGCGGATTGAGCAGTCGCTTGGCAGACCGCATTCGGCAGAAAGAAGGTTTGAGTTATGGCGTTGGCTCGTATTTGCAAGTGGATCCGATTGTGAAAGCGGGCGTTTTTGGGGCATACGCGATTTACGCGCCCGAAAATGTCGAAAAATTGGAAATCGCCTTCAAAGAAGAAGTCGAAAAAGTATTGACAACTGGCATTACAGAAAAAGAATTGACCGATGCCAAAAAATCCATGTTGCAAACGCGGATGATAGGGCGTTCTGATGACCAACAATTAGTGGGCAGATTGGATAAATACTTGTATTTTAATCGGACGATGGACTGGGATACGAAATTTGAATCGGCAATATCTGCTTTGACAGTCGATTCTGTCAACAAAGCGTTGAAAAAACATATTGATTTAAAAAAATTAAGTATCATCAAAGCGGGTGATTTTGGTAAAGTCAAGAAACCATAATTGCTTCGTATTTGAATTGAAAATAGATGAGATGAGTGGAAAAAGTGCGGCAAGTTGCAACTTGCCGCACTTTTTTCCACAATCGCCTCACCAAGGAAAATAAAAACGCGCTCCTTTACCGTCTTCAATTTTAGCGTCTAAACTCGGTAGCCAATGAGGATTTTTCAAATTTTTTTCCCAATTTGCCAAATCGCTTTTCAATTCAGCTACTTTTTCGGGTTGCTGAGTTGCCAAATTTCGAGTTTCTAAGGGATCTTCTTTTAGGTTATGCAAGAAAGTAAGCCCTTCTTTTTCGTTGAGATGCAATTTCCAATCCCCTTTTCGAACCACTTTCACATAACCAACCCGCCAAAATAAGGCTTTATGAGGCACTT
>JBDLWG010000149.1:0-6349 GCA_039804385.1 Bacteroidota bacterium | reverse complement strand
GGATGAATAATCGAATGTTGATGAACGCGATGATGATTACTGCTATTAACGTACAACTGCCCCAAATAATTCCGTACCACCAAAATTTTTCTATTTTCCAAAAAACGTGCAAAAAAGAACTTAAACCGAGTAATCCAAAGGAAATTAAGACAATTTGTTGGGCAAAACTGCCAATTAAAGTAGCAAAAACGGTTTTTAAATGGTTTTCAGAACGCACATAGAGGATGCGCCCGCCGTAATCGCCAATCCGATTCGGGGTGAAAAGGGATAAAGTGACTCCTGCGAGGATGGATTTATACCCTTTCCAAAACGAAAAATCGCTTTCGACTTTTCGGACTAAGGGCAACCATTTCCACGTTTCGGCAACCCAATTCAAAGGCATTAATATCAAAGTAAGCCAAAACCAACGGGTTTGACCATTAACAATTTGTTTTTTAAATTGGGTGTATAATTCACCAACGTTTTCACGCCGAAAGATTTCATAGTATAAAAGAAAGCCAAAAAAGAGTAAAAAACTGATTTTCAAGCCAATATTGACATAAAAAGATTGTTTTTGAAGGAAAGCGATGATTTTTTTCAAAATAAAAAGTTTTAAAAATAAGTCAAATAGAGCTGGGTTTGATGATTTGTTTGCAAATATAAGGAATTTTAAGCGATTTTGTGACTTTACGCTAAGGAAGGCATGACCCTTAAAATAGTTTCGGAAAATTTCCAATTTTCCGAAACTTAGGCGGCAGCCCTTTTGAAACTTGTACCAAATTTTGTGTAAAAAAATCTATATTTTCCCTTACCTTTGCCAACGCTTATTGTTTTTCAATTATATATGAATCTAAAAATCATCTCGGCGGGTGCGGGTAGTGGCAAAACGTATCGCTTGACTCAAGAAATGTTTAAGCTCTTGCAATCGAATGTGCGGGCGAGTGGCATTATTGCCACCACTTTTACGAAAAAGGCGGCGGCTGAATTGCAAGAGCGCGTCCGCACCAAATTGTTGGAAGAAGGACTCACGCAGGCGGCAAATGACCTGTCGAATGCCCTTATCGGAACGGTTAATGGATTGGGTGTCAAGCTGTTAAAGCGTTTTGCTTTTGAAGCGGGCGTGTCTCCGCAGACAGATGTGATTGCCGAAGAAGACCAACAAATGATGTTTAATTTGTCGCTTTCGCAAATTCTAACGCAGGAAAGGGTGGAACGCATGAATGTTTTATCGGATAAGTTAGGCGTAAATAAAAAAGCAACTCATGATTGGCGAAAAGATATTAAAAATATTACAGATGTAGCGCGAAGCAATAATTTTACCATCGAAACGCTGCAAAAAAGTAAGCATTTATCGTTTCAAACTTTTCAAAAAATACTATTTGCAGAAGTCGAGCAGACACATGAAGAAGCGGTATTTGGTCAAGAAATGGTACACATTTCAAATAAAATGTTGTTAAATAATCCAACGCAACATTCGATTCCAAAGGAAACGGCTTTGTGGAATCGTACTATTTTTCATGATAAACTCGACGTTTTGTTAGCGGATGCAGTACTTAAATTGCAATCGGGCAAGGATTCGACCAAAGATACGCTTGCTGCAATCAATGATTTTAAACTGTATCGGCGTGAAATCGCTTTGCGCGGCACGTTGTATTGGCATCAAATTGTCCGCATTTCCAAAACCAAAGTAGGTGCGAAAAGTCGAGAAGTGGTGCAAGAAGTGATGGATTATGCCAATAAACATATTCAATTGCCTGAATTTCAACAAGATATACATGATTACATTGAATTAATTTTTGATATTGCTTCAGACGCATTACAAGAATTTGACCGCTATAAAAAGCAACGCGGCTTGATTGATTACATTGATATGGAAGTGCATATCAATCGATTGATGGATCATCCTGACGTGCGTGCTGTGTTGGCAGATGAATTGGACTTGCTCATGGTGGACGAATTTCAAGATACTTCGCCCATTCAATTGGAAATTTTCTTGAAAATGTCGCGGATTGCGAAAAATTCGATTTGGGTGGGAGACCCTAAACAATCCATTTACGGGTTTCGAGGCGCGGATCCGCAATTGATGCAAGCGATTATTGAACAAACGGGCGGGATTAAGGACGAAGATATATTAAAAAAATCTTGGCGGAGTCGCCCTGATGTGGTGCATTTAACCAACAGTTTGTTTTGTAAAACGTTTAAAGATTTACCCAAAGAGCAGATTGCCTTAGTGCCAGAACGCAAGGATTTGGCAGGGCAAACGGACGCTTTGGTGCATTGGCATTTCAATCCCGATGGCGAAAAAAGACCGCCGGGCAGTCCTTGGATGGAAAATTGCATTGCAGATTCTCTTAAACTGTTTTTAAATCAAGAACCGTCGATTCAGATGGCGCGTAAAAGCAATAAAAAATGGACGCGTCCGATTTTACCCAAAGATGTGGTGATTTTATGTCGTTCTAATGCGCGATGCAATTTGATGGCAGAAGCCTTGCATCGAGCAGGTTTGAAAGCCTCCATTTCGCGGAATGGTTTATTACAAACAGCTGAGGCTAAATTAGTTATGGCATGTTTACGATTTATTTTAAATCGACATGATTCATTGGCGATTGCGGAAATATTGGTTTTGGCAGTGCATCAAGATATTGGAGCCGTGTTGGATGATAGGTTGGAATATTTATCGAAATTGGGCGAAAGCTATGATTGGAGATGGGGCGTTGAAAATGCTATCATCTTGAAAATCAATGAATTGCGCAAAACCGTTACCGAATTATCGCCTGTTGAAATCTTGAATTTGATGTTGGAGGAGTTGGATTTGCGGCGAATCGTTTCGGGTTATGGGAATGCTTTTCAACGCGTTGAAAACATCGACCAATTGCGTTTTTTTGCCAAACAATATGAAGATAATTGTAATCGGTTGCATATTGCAGCGTCGTTAGGTGGTTTTTTGGTTTGGTTAAACAAGCTGTCGGTGGAGGAAAAGGATGCGCAAAGTGCGGGCGAATCGGCGGAAGCGGTGCATGTGATGACCTACCACAAGAGCAAAGGCTTGGAATTTCCAGTCGTTATTCTCCATGATTTGGATACGAAATTGCGCAATGAAGTGTTTGGCGTGCATATTATTCCAGAAAAAGAAACCGTTGATTTAGATAACTTATTGGGCAACAGATGGTTACGCTTTTGGATAAATCCTTATGCAGACCAACTCAAAAATACGAAATTAGAACACGCGATTGACGCAAGTGAGGCAAAAAAGAAAGTGACTCAAGCGGCTTTGGCGGAGGAAGCGCGGTTGTTGTATGTCGGCATCACGCGGGCGCGGGATTATTTGATTTTCCCAACAACGCTTACACCGACTCGGTGGTTGAATCGGGCTTGGCATGAAAATGAGGAAATTGCTACTTTTGACCAAGGCAATCAAACGTTTTTTGAATGGGAAAAGAAGGATTTGGTCAAATATTTTGAAGCGTTTTGGTATCCAAAATTGTTTACACATGCAGACGCGCCACCTGAAAATATTCGTTTTTTGGAGATGCGGGCGGGCAAAAAAGCAGGCAAATCGTATAAAATCGACCCAGAACGCGATTATTTTGCGTATGAAATGAGTTTTCAATTTGCGCCGACGGAGCGTTACACACCTGCAATCGCCATCAAAGACACGGATAAAACAGGGCGCGTAGCAAAATTGAATCGTTCTTTTTGGCATGGCGATAATCCCGATTATTCAGCCGTGCAAAGGTTGCAAATTGCCAAGAATATGTTGGAACGCTATGAGTTAGAGGATACGATTGATTATCATGCGTTGCCAAAACAAACCAGTGATTTTTATAATTTCATTCAAAAAAAATATAAAAAAGCGGTTATTAAACGGCGGTATCCGATTCGGTATCACCATCGAAAACGCTTGTTGGAAACGCAAATTGATTGTTTGGTGGAGCATGATGGTGGGATTGCCCTTTTTCAAACCAATGATTATGTTGGCAATCCGATGAAATTGCGGCAGGAGGCGATGAAACAAACGGGTTTGTTATATTTGTGTCAAAAAATGATGACGCAATTGCATGATGCACCCGAAATCACCACTTTTGCGCATTTTCCATTGATGGGCGTTGTCTTAGAAATTAAAATTAGTACAATATAGTCGTTTTTCAATTCCAACCGAAATTCGTGCACAAAGTGCGGCAAGTTGCAACTGCCGCACTTTTTTAACGATTATTCCATTTCTATCAATACAAATCCTTTTTCCACAGGCGTTCCTTTCGCAACTCGAATCGCTTTGACAACACCATCTCCTGCGGCTTTTAAAACATTTTCCATTTTCATCGCTTCCAAAATCAAGATTTTATCGCCTTTTTGAACCGTTTGTCCGACTTCAACCGATACTTCCAAGACTAATCCGGGCATAGGAGCTTTGATTTCATTGATTTTCGCCGCGCCCGCTTTCGATAAACCCATACTTTTGACCAATCGGTCATAACGGTCACCAATCGTAGCGGTATGAATATTGCCATTGATTTTAAACGTGAAAATCTTGTTATTGTAATCAACAGACATGATTTCAGCGTGATACGCTTTTTGATTTTTTAAAATATGAAATTGATTCAAACCGTTTTGCAACAAATCTAAATCATGGGCTTGTGCGCTGGTCACAGCCTGTTCGCGTTCATTGACGAACACTTGGAAAGGTGTATCTTTCATTTTTAAAACAAATTGAGTGATTTTTTTAGATTTTGGATGCAAGATAGGCAAAGTATATAGATTTCTATATGTGTTGTGTATAAAATTTAGGAGTTGAATGCAATTTTTTTCAAAAGAACACGCTTTTAAGTAAAAGAAAGACCCTTTGAGGGAGCCATTTTTTTTTAAATGATTTTTTTTGCAAAAAATCATTTAAAAAAAAATGGCTCCCTCAACCTCTCTTCTGACGGCGGGCATTTTTCCAAAAACGTTATTTGTAAAAACAGTAGTTTAAAAAATAATCAATATATGAAACGGTTTTATTTCGCGTTAGCGATATTTTATTTGGCAGCACATCCACTACAAGCGGGTATGACGGTCTTGGTACATGGTTTTCAAATCAAAGGCGAGATGCGGGTGCATTGGTACGATTTTGCCAAAGCCATTCAACGGCGCAATCATGATGATGCGGTCATCCTAAAATTCAACCCGACCCAGCAGGTTTGGGAGCAACCCGAAGGCACGAGTAACACCGCTAAACCAACACATAAAACTGAATTTATATTCATATATGATTGGGCAGCAATGAGTAATAATGTTTTTGAACAAGGTTCTTTGGAAGTGGCTGCTGATAGGTTATTCACGATGTTGAGTGCGCCCACAGGCGCACCCGATGAAAACATTAATTTTATTACTCAAGCGGGACACAAACATTTTGTGGGTCATAGTCGCGGGTGTGTCTTGTTATTACAAGTTTTGCGGCGCATTGCGAAGTATCATCCCGAAGTAAAAATCGATAGATGGACGACTTTAGACCCGCATCCGACGAGTATTAAGGACAAATTACTCTGGGGCATTAGCCCAAATCCGACCTTCAACTACCAAATTACGCTCCCCAACAATGTATTGACGGCTGAAAACTACTTTCGCCGCGCTTCCACATTACGAGATTGGTATGAGCCTGTGAATGCCAATTATTCAGGGATTCCAGTGGTGGGCGCGTCTTTGAATGACCAAAAACAGGATTCTATTTTGATGGGATTGAATAATGGATGTTCGTATTTGGCGCATACCAATGTGCCGGGTTGGTATTTTGGGACGATTAACCCGCAAGAAGCACTGATTTTATACCGAAATTGCAATGAAAAACACCAACCACCGATGGAAAAATGGTATCCACAAGGTAGGGCGACTGTGGGTTATAATGCTGTTTTGTCGCCCGCACAAGGCGTTTCGTCAGACCTTTTAGATGCGCAAAAGCCTGATTTACAACCTGTTTTCAATGGTGATTTTAAATATACACATTATGGTTGGAAAACGAGTCACCTTAAAAACAAGCAGGCTCAAATTGATGCTAAGGAAAGCATTCAACATGAATTGATGTATTTTCCAGCTGCTTTTCAATCGTTACAATGGTCTGTAAAATCAACCCAAGCAGTATCCTTAAATATTTCTTTTTTTGATGCAAAAGGGGTTCTCATTCAAAGCATTATACAAAAAACAGTTGCCTCAAAAACCGTATTCCAACCCATGAAAGAAGCGATACCTCCAAAATTAATAGGAAAAGTAGGTTCTTTCAGCATTCAAAATATGGAAAATGATAAAAATAATATAGCGATAATCGATAAAGTATCCCTTTAAAACCGCTTCGTAGTCGGGAAATTTATTTCCCGACTACTACATTTATTGCCCACTG
>JBDLWG010000148.1:0-10914 GCA_039804385.1 Bacteroidota bacterium | reverse complement strand
GGATATACTTTGCGTCGGGTGGTTTTGCGATACTATTGGAACGCGGATGACGCGGATTGGGCGGATTTTCGCGGATTTTTTTTGTATTCAGTTCAAAATTCGGGAATCTTGAAAAAATCCGTGAAAATCCGCCCAATCCGCGTCATCCGCGTTCCCATTGTATCCCAAAAACACCCGACGTAAAGTATAGAAGTCAAAAAATCCTTCCAATCCTTAAAATCATCAGCATCCTATTTCAAAAATTTTCCAAAACGAAAATAAATTCAATTCGTTTTTAAAATCGGTTTTGCAAAAATGCGTTGTCCTGTCGCATCTTGCAAAATGCTCCAATACATCCCTTCCGATAACGTTTGTACAGGGACTCGAATCGACTGATTACCAATACTTTCAATAGTTTGTTTTAATAAAATCTTGCCTGTAACATCTGTCAAAGTTAACATAAAGCTGCCATTTGGTACATTATCCAAATAAAATTCCGAATTAACAGGGTTGGGATATAACTTTATATCCTTATTTTGAGATAGAGTATTTTCAACAGGCGTAAGTGGAAAATATTTGTATTGAATTTGCGCTGCCGAATCAGAAGTCGGTTTGACTGTAACGACTGCAATCGGTTCTTTTGCCGTATTGCTCCAAAAATGATAACTAATCGTTGTATCCCGACTCGGATTGCCTTGTGCCGTATTGAAAATCAATGAAGTAACATCAACCCAAATGCGTAATAAATTGATTTTCATTTGAATACGCGTTTCATCAATCGTATATCTGCGTTCCCGCAATACATCAAAAGTTCCGCCCGGAATTTTCAACGTTCCCCAAGCATCCACTTTATCTGTCCGAATCGTTACAAAATCAACCCGCAATGAATCGGGGCGAATGGGCAGAGAATCCAAAAACGTACTCGGCAAAAGGGTTGACGGAAAAGGCAACAAAAACGAATACCGCAAATTATTACTGCCCGTGTTGTACAATAACGGCGCACGCCGTTCAGGAACAAATGGTGCGAAAGTCGGGGTTAAATTCAAACTCAAGGCTTGGATATTCACCCCTTTGTAACCCATTAGTTCAAAACGCGTCAATGTTTTGTTATAACAAGCGGTTTGCTGCTGCGCCGCGCCTTGTTGCGTGACCAAATCAACGCCCGCAAACGCTCTTTGAGCTGCTGTATCGGTTGCCGCATCCAAAAATTTTTGAACATTGATGATGGGAGTATTGCGCAATGCCGAATAATCCCAATTTTGTTTGGTTGCACTGGCAGGAGTCATAATAATATTTTTCGTAGTCAACGCGGTAGCTGTGACCGTACGCAGCGAATCACCCACATTTGGGAAATAATTGGCAGCTGTTAACGTGATTTGCGCGATGCACCAAGTTGGCAATAGCGTGAGTAAACTAAATGCGTAAAATATTTTCATTTTTAAATAAAATTATAGGTATAAATGTATCCAAAAAGTCGGCGAGGTTGCAACCCTATCCATTACCCACAGAATGATTGTTGGCATTTAAATGACTCTACAAAATAAAAAAGGTGCGTAGCACCACAACCTTTGTAGCAAATTGGAATTTAAATCCACGTTTGAGGTGCGTCGCACCGTAACATTCAAACCGTTTCTACCAATGTTACGGTGCTACGCACCTCCGAAACGCGTTTATCCATCGTTTTTCTACCAATGTTACGGTGCTACGCACCTCCGAAACGCGTTTATCCATCGTTTTGCTACCAATGTTACGGTGCTGCGCACCTCCGAAACGCGTTTGTTTATCCATCGTTTTTCTACCAATGTTGCGGTGCTATGCACCTTTTTTGATTCTGTGGGTAATGGATAGGGTTGCAACCTCGCCGACCGTGATTCGAACCGAATTGCTTGATTACCCGAAAATCCTAATTCAGACAATTATTTTTTTCGCGGTGATTTGTCTCAAAGTTGCCATTTCGCGCAGCGTTTCTTTTGCCTCTCGCGCGGGAATGCCAAAATACGTTTTGCCGCCTTCCACACTTTTCGCAACACCCGATTTTGCTAAGATAATTGCCCCTTTTCCGATTGTTATATTCTGTGCAACGCCCACTTGTCCATATAAAATTACGTCATCTTCAATTTTGACCTTGCCCGCAACACCTACTTGCGCCGCAAAAAGACAGTTTTTGCCCACCACAACTCCATGTCCGATATGCACTTGGCAATCCAATTTCGTCCCCGCACCAATAATCGTATCGCCCGAAACGCCTTTATTAATCGTGCAACCCGCCCCAATATCGGTGTTCGCTTCCAAGATGACGCGCCCGCCTGACCGCCATTTTTCATATCGTTTTTCCACCGTCGGCGGATGTTTCTTGTAATAAAAAGCGTCTGTTCCAATGAGCGCACCCGCGCCAATGACCACATTTTTGCCAATAATCGTGTAATCATCAATGAAAGCATTGGCGCGAATATACGTTCCAGCATCAATTCGGACATGATTGCCAATCACAACCCCCGGTTCGATGATGACCGACGGATGAATGACCGCCGATTCGCTGATGCCTTGATTTCGATTGTTCAACGGTTCAAAAGGACGGTATTTTTGAACCAATCGATTGTACGCCTCAAACGGTTTTGGATGTAATAATACGACTTTTCCATCTGGAACGGTCACTTTTTCATTCAAAAGCACAAAAGTAGCTTCCGATTGAAGGGATTTTTCAAAGTATTTTGCCGCATCGCAAAAGATTAAATCGCCTTTTTCTGCCTTATGTATCTCATTGATACCGCGTACAAAAAGCATTTCATCACCGCCGAGAATGGTTGCACCAATCGTTTCAGCAAGCTGTTTGACAGGGATTGGGTAAGGTAATTTCATTGAATCATTTTTTAACACATATCAAACCTTTATAAATTTTTATACTTTGAGTTGGGCGGTTTTGTGATAGGATGGATGTACGGATTCAACGGATTTTCACAGGATTTTCACGGATTTTTACGTTTATTTTTCAAGAAAAATCCGTGAAAATCCTGTGAAAATCCGTTGAATCCGTACATCCATCCTACCCTAAAACCACCTGACGGAAAGACGGTTATCTATCGTGCTTCATAGATGTTGATGTAATGGTTTTTCAAATTTGGGCTGTTTCAAAGCATGCTCAATATCTCCTTTTCGGATGAAAACCAATGGTTTCGGTATTTTAAAATATTTAATATTAGCATCATTCGACCAACCAATTACAACCGTCGCATGAAGGCAACTCGACTCATTGCAAGATAATTCTTCCACCGAAATCGTCTCTGTTGCGGTTTCGAGCGCGAGACTTGCCTGTTTTTGAATCCAAGCAAGGGTTTGAACATTCTCAGGGTCATTCGGATTCGTAAATTTCTGCATGTGTAATGGTTTAAAAATTAGCGGTCAAATAAAAATCAAATATAGATTTTTTATTCGGATTGCGCGGATCCTTTTCCAACAAAAAAGATTGGCGCAAGCCCAAACTTATCGGTATCAAATTGAAATATTGATTGTCCAACACCAATTCATAACCCGTAGAACGGTAATTTGTTTTGCGATTTAAATGATAATTCTCCGCAACGCCCGTATCGAAAAATAAATTCGCTCGAATCCGCTTGAAATAGACCAATCCCAAAAAGCCCCAATCGGGATAAGCCAATGGCAAACCATAGGTTATAGCTATATTTTGAAAAGCATCATTTGTCGGTGCAACGTAACCGCGCGGATATTCAAAATCATCGGCATATTGATATGGATTTTTCAACAATTCTTTTTGATACGCCGCTTTCAACTCAATATGATGATTCGGATACAAACCAGGTAGATAAACTTTCGTTTTCGCGCCTATTTTTTCATTGCGAATGGCATTCAATGCTTGTGTATAATTCAAATCTAATTTGAAACCCCATCGCGTTCCAACATTTTGAACAGCCGTCCGTCGCAAATGACTGAACGAAAGAGCCATATCATACGTTGGTAAAACCTTGTTATCCAATGCTTTACCTTCTGCAACGATGTTGGTTAAGTTCCGAAAGGTGATTCCAAGCGTTGGTTTGAACCGAGTCGTGAAATTCCCATTCAACCATTTTAATGGGATTGAAACATTGCCACTGACCTTATTTTCATCCATTTTTTGAAGGGCAATCGTATCCGAATCGGTGTAAAAAGCGGCTCGCCGTTTATTTTGCCCCGCACTCAGCGTAAAAACGGGGTAGTAACGCGCAATACTTGCAGACGCATTATAAAAAGGCGTATTGCCTTCATTCAAATTAATGCCTGTTTCAAGATTTATTTGTACATCATTCAAAATATTGGTGAAATCGAAATTCATCGCAGGGGCGGCAATCGAAGGCGAAAGCACCCAGCCATGCAGTTTCAAACCTTGTAACAAACCATGATAAGACTCCGATGCATACGTTTGGTTTAACGGTTTATCCAAAATGCTGCCGCCTTCCAATTCATTCGAAGCCGATTTAAAAATAGGCATTTCTTTCGGCTCTATAATCGTAATGGGTTGATTATCAACGAGATTTAACGATTGTTGCGAGATGATTCTGCCCATTTCGGTTGGTTCGGTGAAAACAATTTTTTTGCCATCCGCCGCAATATCGGCTTCAAAAGCACCGATAGGGACGGACGTAACCGCATAAATCGATTTGGAACCCTTCAAATCCGTGTAAAAAATGTTATCAATTCCCGAAAAACTGCCATTGAAATACACCAAATCGCCCTTTATCGTAGGCGATTCCATCGTATGACGCGTCCATTGCGTCAATTCGGTGATGGTATTTTCGGTTAAATCGAATTTTACAAGCGCCAATTGACTATTTTGATGGGCAATCGCAACTATATTTTTGCCATCTGCACTCCAAGCCGTGCGCGATAAAGCATAATTTTTAGGATTTTCAAGTTTGCGAACCAGTTGTCCTGTTTTTGGGTCGAGCAAGTGAATTTGGTTTTCTTGATTGGGCGCAATCGAAATCGCAGCTAATAACGTTCCATCAGGAGCTATTGACGGCGAAAAATAACGCGTTTGATGCGTTAATCGTTGGCGTTCTTGGGTTTTTAAATTATAAATAAAAATATCTGAAAAATCTTTATAACCCCATCGAGCATCTTTAGTCCATTCGCACCAAGCCAAAATATCCTTGCCCAAAGTTAGATTGCGGTCTATATTCAAGCCGATTGTGGTCAATTCGGTTTCTTTTCCGTCTTTCAACCAAACAAGCGCGTCCGTTTTTTCAAAACTCGTCTTCCATGCCACCATGCTACTATCCGCTAAAAAACGCGGATAATAATAATTCGTCACCCCTTTTTTCGATTTTGGAGTGACGGGCGTAGTGGGAATTAAGGTCGTATTTTTCAATTGTTGCGCCCAATCCGCTTTTTTTTCCGCCCAAGCCAAATTATAAATGGATTCGGTCGAATGTCCCGTATTTTTTTTCATGGCTTTTGAAAATGGATACGGAAAATATCGATAACTCGCGCCTTGATGCAAGACTTTTGCCGTCACGTCATTGCCAAAATCTTGTCTGGTTTTGGAAAGCATCATGTAGCCGAATTGATACCAATTGGGCAATAAATCGTGATAAGAGCCATTTCGATGCTTGGTATAGCTATAATTTTTGCCCGAAAACGCCAAAGCACGTTGTGAAACGGTGAAAAAAGGAGCCCGTCCGCGCCCTGCCTGCGTCAACACAGTCTCGGCAACCACCGCATCGCCTTCAAAATACCAATTAGGAACGCTCAAATCTTGGAACGCGCTCCAGACCAATTCGCCCTGTATCCAATACATAAATTGGGTCAACCCACGTTTTGCATTCAAATATTGCATAATATGTCGATACTCATGAATCGACAATACATCTAACCAATCATTGCTCCCCAATGCTAAATGGGTTTGCGGCGGCGTACAAAAAAACTCACTCCGAAGCGGACTCAACGAGACATAACCATTGGCATTAACGGTTTGATTGCGCAAAACCAAGTCAAATCGACGTTTTTGAGTCCCAATCGAACGCCGATTGTTTTGATCCATGTAATTGATGACATTTGCAACGCGTTGCGCTTGCGGCTCCATGCCTTTTGGGTAAATCACGCGTACCGCTTCTGAGGACAAGATTTGCCAATCCAAACCAGCTGGATGTCCGCCAAATTCGTCTTGTGCGCACAAGGAATGGGCTAAAAGCATGGTAAAAAGGCAACATTTTAGTTGGTATTTGTTCATTTTAATGAATAGGAGGTTTTAATTTTAAAAAATAATTTTTCGTTTAACTTAACTAACCCAAAAGGTCGGCGAGGTTGTAACCTCGCCGACCTTGATTCGATACGAATATGCTGATTACCAATGACTTACGTTTTGTTTATTCAACTGCAATTTCACCTACTTGTAGCACTTCTTTCGTCGCGCTTGCACGACTTACAAAGGCAATAATCGTGCATTGATTGGATTGCCAAGTGGCGGGTAAGGTCAAGTTGAATGTTTTTTCGACTAAATTCCCTGCTGAAAGATTCTCTAAAAGATTGCCATCGTAATTCGTAATGATTTTTCTTAAAATATGTTTATGCTTGTAATCCAATTTTTTACCACTTGAAGTCAATTGAGCATCCGCTACATTATTTTCAGTGATTAAAACGGTGAGGCGCAAATCATTGGTTGCAATATTTTGTTCTGGATTGATGCGTATTTTCAAATCTAAATTTCGAGTATTGGCATTATAATTTTTAATAAAAAATAATTTCAACAACGGATTTTGACGCAATTCGCCCTCTATCAAACTCGCCCAACTGGATTGACCCACTTGCAAACCCGTTTGTCCTGCAAATTTTTTGCGATTGACCACCGCAGACGGATAACCTTGTGGTTCTTCAAGATAGGTTTGCAATTGCGTCCCCGCGTCTGTGCGAAAATCGAACCGATTTTCAGGATATGGATTCGCAAAAAAACCTGCGTGAATCGACACCGCGACCACTCTATCAGGATAACGACTGCGAATATTTTCAATTTCAGCACTGCCATCAGGACAATTGACGCATCGAACCCCTGTAAATTCTTCGATTAAAACCTTGCGTTCGCCGCCTATCGTCCCACTTAAAGGTGGAATAGTAGGTTCAATTTCGTTGCAACCGATATTAAAAATTGCTAAAATAGCAATTGTAAAAATTATATTTTTCATCTTATTCAATTTTTCATCAAAGATAAAAATATAATTAAAACAAAAGTTGAAAAATAGTGAAAAAAAAGTGCGGCAAGTTGCAACTTGCCGCACTTTATGTTTGAATGTTGGTTTTTAATTGGAATACAAAAGCCCGTTATTCCAAACTTATTGAATCGTCACCGATTGAATCGAATCGCCAACGCCCAATTCATAAACGACATTCATGCCCGAAACGACTTTGGCAAAAATCGTATAATTCGGATCCAGATGCATCGCGGGCGATTGCGTGATAAACCATTGCGCTGCTTCCGTGTGCAACCCTGCGGAAGCCATGCCTACATAACCTTCCGACTCAAAATGGGCAGGCGATAATTCGGATCGAATGCTGAAATCCATCCCGCCATAACCATCTCCTCTTGCGCAACCCGTTTGCACGACGAAATTAGGCACCACTCGATGAAAAAGTTTGCCATTAAAATAGCCTGAACGAGACAATTTGACGAAATTGGCAACCGAAGCAGGCGCGTTCCGCGTCATAAACTGCATTTTAAGTTCACCTTTGGTGGTCATCACGGTTGCGGTCGAATTAAGGGAACTGTTCACCACATTCCAATCAATAGACCGCGTATGTGGCAATTTTTTCTTGGGTACAAACACCGAATCCCGAATATAATTAATCGTTTGCGCTATTTCTTGGTGTGCTTCCAAATCATTCGGCAATTTTTTGAGCCGCAACATCACATCCGTCAAAATTTGAACGCTGTCCAACATTCCTCTTCGGTCGTACAACAACGGATTGCGCAAAATTTTAGGCACTTCCGCCACCAAACCTGCGTCTGCGGTTTTCAATAATTCAAAAAACGTTGCTTTCAACTCTTGGCGAATCCGCCCAGCATCGTTTTGAAACAATAAATTGAAATTGGGGCGACTCGCAATATCCATCAAACCTTGTGCGGCGGTCACTTTTACGATAGCAGGATTGGTTGCAGTGAGGGCTTCTGCCCGCAAAAAATCAAAATTCCAAACGGCTTGCGCCAATGCGCGGACACAAGCTGCTTTTTGGTAGGCATTTGGATTGGTTTTAAACTCATTTTTTAAATCCGAATTTAACGAATCACGCAATCGCGCAAAACCAGATGAATGCCGCATCGCCGCACCATATAATATGTATCGTGCAGGAGAACCTATCGGCGCATCCACTGCCAACTTTTGATATAACATTCCATCTTTATCATCGCCGTGTGCCAGCAAATATTCTGCTGCGGTAGCCGCTATTTTCGGATTTTTATCTTTTAAATAGGTCAAAATCAACGGTTGAACCGCCAAATAGGGGAAATCCCCCAAGGCGTTTAACAAATTGCATTTCACGCGCCAATCCGTTTCACTTTGCAAATACGTTTCTAAGGTATTCACCATCGTTGGCTGATAGGCTTTGCCCAAAGCCTTTGCCAAACCCATCCGCACATTTGCATCTTTTTCGATTGGGAAAATTTTGAGCATGGGATTCGTGTAAGCCGTATCATATTTGGTCTTCAACCGCCCCAAATAATTCGCTGCAATCGCCCGAACACTCGCAGGATACCGCGTTTCTTGCAAAAAACCAATCATTTTGCGAATGGATTCGCCTGTAAACGTGTCGCGCAACCCGTACCGATAGATGCCCCAAGCCTGTCCTTCCAATAAAATCGTATCCCGAATCTTAAACGTTTTGATGCCCGTCAACAAACTTAAATTTCTTGCCGAACCACATTTGCCAATCGCTTCCAAGACACTCGCGTTAAATCGGGCGGGCATGCCCACTGTGTCCATCGGGCGAAACGAACTAATCAAGGCTGACTCCGCTTTCCGATCCTCAATTTGCCCCAAAGCAAAAGCGGCAGCAGAACGGACATCGGCTTCAGGGTCTTTCAATAGCAAAACCAACGAATCGACCACTTTTTTCTCCTTGATAGACGCAAAAGCCATCGCCGAAATGTACCGATAGGTTGGATTGCGGTCGCGGAAGTAGTGCGCCAAACTATCCACCGTCTGACGGTCTTGCAAGGTGTAGAGCAGTTGTACGGTGGGGTCTCTAAAATCAATGTTGATACCACTGTATTGGACTCTGCCATACTCAGGTGGTACGCAGCCCGTCAACAGACAGGCAATGCAAATACAAAATAAAAATTGAATCCTATTCATGTTTAACGAATTGTTTGTCAATAGTTTATGCTCTTATTAGGGTTATTATAGCTCTTTTTTAGGAGGATACAATTGGAACGCGGATGACACGGATTGGGCGGATTTGCGCAGATTTTTATTTTTATTTAATGAAAAATTATAATCCGTTTAAAAGTCTAAAATTTTGTATCAAATAAAAAAAATCTGCGCAAATCCGCCGAATCCGCGTCATCCGTGTTTCAATTGACCCGATATGGATCCTTTTAAAAAAAAAATTCCTTTTTCGCGCCAAAAGTAAGTCGATTTTTCATAATTTGCGGGCGATTTTTAAAAACAAAACCATTTATTTAAAATGAATATTGAAATCAGATTATATTCGCCAGATAGTGAAAGTCATTTAACCGAATTGACTGCCTTGAGTCGGCAAACCTTTATCGATGGTTTTGAAAAAACGAGTCATCCAGACCATTTTAAAACCTATATCGCACAGGCATTCGCTCCCGAAACCATTCGCACCGAGTTGGAAAACCCAAAAATGGTTTTTTATGGCGTGTGGGTAGAAGGCAATTTAGCAGGTTATTGCAAGTTGCGGTGGGATCGATATGAAGCGATTGATGCGCCTAAACCAGTATTGGAATTACAACGCATTTATTTTTTAGAAAAATATTGGAATCAAGGCTTGGGACAATATACTTTGGATTGGATAGAAGCGTTTGCACAAGCAAGACAATTTAAAGCCATCCTTTTATTGGTTTGGAACCAGAATCATGCAGCCCGCAGACTCTACTTTCGAGTAGGATTTGAAGATATTGGGCGGGCAGACTTCCAATTTGGCAATGAAATACACCATGATTTTGTAATGTGTAAAAAATTGTAATTATTATTATTATATATAAAAATAATAATAATAAAATTTTCAACAAAAAAAAATGAAAATAATTGTCAAAATAACTGTTAAAACTTTGTGAATACCAGAGTAAATAGTACTTTTATCATCAAATTCAGAAAATTTCATTTCGTTCAATTTAAACAAAAGAAAAAGTTTTATGAAACAAACCGTACTTAGTGTATTAGCGGTAGCCTTATCGCTTAGCACCGCAAACGCCCAATTTGATGGAAAACCATGGGGATTATCGTATCGTTACAACTTATACGATTATTTCTCAGATGCTAATTTTCCAGATTTCAACCGTTTCAGCGAGACGACTCGTGGTGCGGAAGTGGGTGCGTTGTATAATTTCAACCAATATTTTGCTTTGAATGTGCCTTTACGCCTTGCAACAGTCACGCCAAAATCGACGGTTGCGGGTCAGTATTTGTCTCCAAAAGCATTATATGGTATTGATGCGTTATTGAATTTCCGTTTGTTCGGAGATAAAAATTGGTTCGTTTCGCCGTATGCGGCTTTGGGTGTGAGCAATCAATGGATTGATGGAACGCATGATTTGGGGATTCCATTTGGTTTAGGCTTGAATTTCAAGATTGCAGATGGCATAAATTTTAATGTTCAGTCTTTGCGCCGTCCTTCTACGACAGACAATCGCAATAGTTGGATTCATGGTTTGGGCTTGACTTTTGACTTCGGCGGCGGCGTTGCAATGGAAGAAAAACCATTTGAAGC
>JBDLWG010000147.1:0-6403 GCA_039804385.1 Bacteroidota bacterium | reverse complement strand
CCTGATTTGGGCATCTTCTAACTGCGGATAGGCTCTTGGAGTGGTTTCAAAACACAAATGACACGAGAGCATAAAGTCAACAAACAACTTTTGTTCCGCTTCGGAATAATCATCCCCCCAAATATCGCCCAAATCTTCCCCTGTAAAGCGTCCTTGCGCTTGTTGAATGTCGTAATAAGTTCGATTGCGTTTACCCTTTTCGGTTTTACGGCGAAAGAGCGTATAGACGGCATGGATTACCCAAGCTTGGTCTAAAATCACTTTATTGGCAAAATAGCCTTTTTTGTAATACACAACGCCCGTGAAAACCAACCAATTATTTAAAATATCCAGTGCTCCTTTTGCTTCAAAATCGGCTGCTAAGGTCAAATACGCCTCTACATCCATTGTTTTTTCGCCTTTTTCTTGCAAATTACGTAAATTTTGACGCAATTTTGCCCAGTGAACTGGAATTTCATTTTTTTGATTGCCTTTGGATTTGATGGCAGCCCGCATCGCTGATAACACGCAGTTGTACCCACTCATATCCGCGTCTTCGATACTGGAATCAACGGATTTAAACACCAAATATTCAACCGATTGTTTATAATTTTGCGCAATTTTGCCGATTTGGGCTTGTGCGTCTAAGGTATCGGATGTATGTGGGGCGGCTTTGGTTTGAATGACCATCATCGGACTCTTTTTGCCTTGACTTTTGGCATAATCCAACCAATACGGGAGTTTATGATTTTCATATTCACGCGATTGCTCATCTTCATCACAACTTGTATAATCACTTTTTTCAGTATGTAAATCCCACAGAATCAAGTATAAAGCATTCGTTTGTAAAAACAAACGATGCGTTGCATGATAAATATCTTGTCCGCCAAAATCCCATAAATTGAAAAGATAGGACTCTTTAAAATGGTCATGTTCAAATCGTTTTAAGGAAATACCATGTGTAGAATCCCAGACTTTTTGAAATTGATTGTGAACCAATCGTTCGACCATGCAGCTTTTGCCGACATTGCCATTGCCAATCAATAACACTTTATATTCGTTGTCCAAAACCGCCCCTTTGTCCAAACCTGCATAATAATGGCGCACCGATTCTAAACAATTTTCAGAATGTTTTTGCGCAAAACCCCGAATCGAATTCGGTAAAGGATTATCTGCCAAACGCAAGGTCTCAAGGCTACTTTGTGTAAAATCGTGTAACGTTTCATGTAATTGATTCTTTTCCAAATGAAGTATTTTTAAAACTTTTAGATTCGACAAATCAATAATTTCCAATTGATTATCACTCAAATACAAATAATGTAAATTGTTAAAATCACCTTCAAACACAATGCTTTTCAATTGATTTTTACAGACATCCACCAATTTTAATTTTGGAAAATTGCCTATGAAACGAATGGATTTAATTTTATTATTTTGCAAATAAATTTGTTTCAAATTGGATTCCTTACATCGTAGGACGACATCACCTACCAAATTACAATTACTCAAATCTATATATTCTATATTTTCAAATAATTGAAAATCAACTTGTTGCAATGTTTTGACACCCTTTGCATACAAATATTCTAAATGGGTTGCTTCTTCATTTAAAATCAAAGTCGTTACAGAACTGCTTTCGGGCAGGCTGATTGCTGTAATCTATTTTTTTCGGTTGTGCACTTTTTCTGAAAAACAATCTTTTCTGCGGCGCACAAGGTCTTTATCAATCGGCTTACCAAGCGTTTTTGCAAGGCTATTGAGCGTAAATTCCATACTTTGAATCGTTTATAAATAAGTTATTTTTGAATCCCAAATGAAGGAATCTTAAAAATTAAGGATGCATTTGTTTCGGTGCAACCGTCTTTAATTCCTAAAATTCCCTAATTCGGGATTCAAAAAAGTACAAATGACGTAGCTTAATAATGACTTCCTTTGGGAAACACTTCAAAAAAACAAGCAGAACGAACAAACAAAACATCAAATTCCATAAAAAAATTGGTTTGACCTAATAAAAGAGGCACATTATCCGCTTTTGTCCATGCAAACGCTAATTGAACATCAGGAAATCTTTCCACTGAAACATCTACAAATAGCGCACGCGCTTCGGACATTGCAAGATTCCCACCTAACTGTAAAGGGATTGTTTGGTCTTCCCAAACCGCCCCTAAATGAAGTCCAATCGAAAAAGGCAACACACTAACGGCTGCACCTGTGTCTAATAATCCATGAGTTTTCACGTCGCGCCCTTGATAACGCAATGTTAAGGGCAAATAGGGCATCAATGCCCCTTGACCTTTCCGTGAAATGGGGGATGAAAAAGCAAAACGCATGATTTAAGGTTTTGTTAGATTAGAATTGTTTTTCATAGTTTCTAAAAGAAGGTCCGCAGCATCATACGCATCATACGGAGACCAAACCAATACTTCTTGTGGTAAAAGCTCTGTTTGAAACGGTGTTACGGGCGTTATAGGTGCTGTAATGACACTCGGATGGAGTGCATTTTGCCCTTTTTGCACAAAAGGAATTTTCAAGCGTTGTAGCAAATGTTGCAACATTGCCCAATCAGTTGGATTGGTAATTTTTAATTCGATGACTAAATCCATTGCGATTGCTTTTTAAGATTGATTTTTAAATAACAAAGATAAGGTATTCTTTTGATTTTCAAAAATAAAAATTATGCAAACCCCAACTTCATTTGATGTTTAGTGGTAGCCATGCTTCGTCGGCTGCGCTCCCGCTTGCCACTTTCGCATAGCCACTGCTACACCTCAAACGAAGTTTTTTATTTTTTTTTTGCTCACAGGAAAGTCGGCGCTACAAGCCTTAAACTGAAAAGATCGAAAACAATGACAAGCGGAAACCGATATTGCGATCGCTACGCGCAGGCGTATTGAGATGGCGGTTGGAGACGCGGCAGTAATTCGCAACACTGCGCCAGCTACCGCCGCGCATCACACGGTGCGCACCTTCACCTACGGCTTTTTCTACGTCACGCCTAACGCCTTGTAGCTCTCTATCTACAACATTCTTATAAAGATCGTAGGTATCATTACACCATTCCCATACGTTGCCACTCATATCATAGAGGTTTAATAGATTGGGTAATTTCAAACCTACAGGTTTGGTCTCACCATGATTATTTTTGTGATACCAACCAACGTCATCTAATTTATCGCCTCCAGCGTAAATAAACGACGGTTTTTGCTCCTGTACGCCGCCGCGAGCCGCATATTCCCATTGTGCCTCTGTCGGTAAGCAAAATTGAGTACCTTTTGGGCGGTCATTTTGGGTTAATTCATTCAATTGAGGCAAAAAATCATTGACAATAGCATTCTATGAGACCTTTTCAACAGGGCGATTATCGCCTTTGAAGTAAGAAGGGTCATCACCATTCATCACTTTTTTCCAAACGGCTTGTGTAACAATAAAACGCACAATTTCTTCAAAATGATGATTCAAAAAATCCACATTTTTGTAATTTTTCATAGCAAGTAGGACACCGCGTAAAGCACTATATTCTCGCAACAATCGGATATGATAGAGCGCAAAGGTATTGCTTTATTTTGATTTAACTCATTTTAGGTAGATTTTTTAATTATTTTTAAATTAATAATAATAAAATTAAAAATACATTTTATTTTAAAAAAAAGCTCCAAAAATTCAAAAATCCACCTTAACTTCGCCCCTTTAAATCAAATTATCAATTGACAATCAATCCTTTATCATATGGCACGTCCGCCGAAAAATAATAGTACTCCAAAACGCTACCCGATTGAAGAACTGAATACCACTCCACTCATGCGACAATATAATCAGATGAAAGCCAAACATCCTGATGCGATTATGTTGTTTCGAGTGGGCGATTTTTACGAAACCTTTGGTGAAGATGCCGTCAAAGCATCCCGAGTTTTGGGCATCACGCTCACTTCACGCAATAATGGCGGAGTCGATATTGAATTGGCGGGTTTTCCATACCATTCTTTGGATACATATTTGCCAAAATTGGTGCGCGGCGGCTATCGGGTGGCGATTTGTGAGCAATTGGAAAAGCCTGTGGCGGGCAAAGTCGTCAAACGCGGTGTTACAGAAGTGATTACGCCTGGTGTTACGACGGATGATAAATTGTTGGATCAAGGCAAAAATAATTACCTCGCCGCACTTGCTGTGGATAAAAAAGGCAATACAGGGATTGCTTTTTTGGATATTTCGACGGGCGAATTGTTGGTCACAGAGGGCGATTGGCTCTATGCCGATAAAATTTTCCAATCACTCGCGCCTTCTGAGATTATTTTTGCCAAAGGGATTGCCAAAGAATTTGAAAAACAATTCGCAGACCGTTATTATAGTTACAGCATCGATGATTGGGTTTTTGAATATGATTATTGCCGCGATAAACTTTTAAGTCAATTTAGTACGAAAAGTTTGAAAGGTTTTGGGGTGGAGGATATGGAATTGGCGCAAATTGCGGCGGGTGCAGCTTTACATTATTTGGCTGCTACGGAAAATACTAATTTAAAACATATATTAACAATTTCACGCCTTCAAGCGGATAAATACGTTTGGTTAGACCGTTTTACGATTAAAAACCTTGAATTAAATCAAACGAATCACGATACAGGCACTTCTTTGATTCAAGTGTTGGATAAAACGCTGTCGCCTATGGGAGCGCGTTTATTGAAAAAATGGATTGTTTTGCCTTTGAAAAAACAATCTTTGATAGAACAACGGTTGAATATCGTTGGCTATTGTATTGATAATCAATTATTTAAGACAGAATTAGAAACCTACATTCGACAAATTGGTGATATGGAACGCTTGATTTCCAAAGTGCCTTTGGGCAAAATCAATCCGCGTGAAATTGCACAATTGGGCAAATCCTTGGGTTTAATCGAACCGATGTGCGCGTTGTTGCGCAACAGTCAATTTGCACCCATGTTGAAACATGCAGACGGTTTGAATCCATGTCCAGAAATGCAGCAAACCATTGAAAAAACATTGGTTGCTGAACCGCCTGTCAATTTATCAAAAGGTGGAGTCATTACAGATGGTTGTGATACACAATTGGATGAATTGCGCGGTATTATTAAAAATGCACAATCATTACTCCTTGATATTCAACAACGAGAGATTTTAAACACTGGGATTCCGAGTTTGAAAATTGGTTTTAATGGCGTATTTGGGTACTTTTTGGAAGTGACGAATAAGTATAAAGAACACGATAAAATCCCCAAAGACTGGATTCGCAAGCAAACATTGAGTACCGGGGAACGGTTTATTACCGAAGAATTGAAATTATTAGAAGATAAAATTTTGGGTGCGGAGGAGAAGATTTTGGTTTTAGAAGACAGGATTTATCAAGAATTGGTGCAAACGCTCATGGGTTACATTCAACCCATTCAACATAATGCGAATGTGATTGCGATTTTAGATTGTTTGCGTTCTTTTGCGGCGGTGGCGCAGAAAAATAATTATTGTCGCCCGTCTTTGAATGAGGGTTTTGCGATTGAAATTCGGGATGGAAGGCATCCTGTGATTGAACAACAATTGCCTGTTGGGGAAACATATGTACCGAATGATGTTTTATTAGATACGGATAATCAACAACTTATGATGATTACAGGTCCGAATATGGCGGGCAAATCGGCATTATTGCGACAGACCGCCTTGATTTGTTTGATGGCGCAAACGGGTTCTTTCGTGCCTGCAAAATCGGCAAATTTGGGTTTATTAGACAAAATTTTTACGCGAGTGGGCGCGAGTGACAATATTAGTTCGGGCGAATCGACGTTTATGGTTGAGATGAATGAGACGGCGAGTATTATGAATAATATTTCGGAGCGGAGTTTGATTTTGTTGGATGAGATTGGGCGCGGCACGAGTACGTATGATGGCATTTCGATAGCATGGAGTATTGCAGAATTTTTACATGAAAATCAAGCCCGCCCCAAAACTTTATTTGCTACGCATTACCACGAATTGAACGAATTGGCAGAAAAATTAGACCGCGTAAAGAATTTCCACGTAGCGACCAAAGAAGTGGGGCAGAAAGTGATTTTCTTACGCAAACTCACGGAAGGCGGCAGTCAGCATAGTTTTGGGATTCATGTGGCGCGGATGGCAGGGATGCCGAACACGATTGTCGATAGGGCAAACGAAATTCTGGCACAATTGGAATCCAAACACATCGAAATCCCCACAACCGAGCAAGATGAACCGCTTCAAACGTCGATAAGTGCGGGTGGCAATGGAAAATATATTCAAAAAAAGTTGAAAACATTGCCAACGGCGACCCAATTAAACTTTTTTGACATTGGTGACCCGCGTTTGCAACGCATCAAAGAGGCTCTTGACCGCATGGATTTGAACGCAACGACTCCGATAGAATTGATGTTGAAAGTGAGCGAATGGAAAAAAATGTTGGATA
>JBDLWG010000146.1:0-5912 GCA_039804385.1 Bacteroidota bacterium | reverse complement strand
ATGTAATGAATGGTTTGCCGCCAGATGAAGCTGCGCAATTGGAAAAAATGGCACAGCAACATCCCGAAGTTCGCGCTGAAATGGATGCGATAGAATCGGCTTTACTACGATATGCACAGGCTCATGCGGTTACGCCGAGACCTGAATTAAAACAAATTATTTTAAATAATGCCTTAAAATCGGTGGAAACGCAACCCGATGCAAGGGTCGAACCGCCAAAAGCAATGCCCCAAGCCTCTTTTTTCAATCCAATGTGGGCTTGGATAGGAGTAGGAATGTTGGCAGTAGGTAGTTTTTGGGTTGGTTTTAATTGGATGGAGGCGAACCAAAAATTAGCAGCGTGTAGCCAACAACAGCAAACGGTATTAGCTCAAAAACAATTGATTATCAATCAATTAGAAAGTCAAATCCATTTAATGCGGCATCGAGAGACGAAGAAAATTCAATTAAAAGGCTTGAAAATCGCACCCAATGCACAAGCAACCATTTTTTGGAATCCCCTTCAAAAAGGGACTTTATTAGTCGTTGAGCAATTGCCGCCGCCGCCCGCAGGCAAACAATATCAACTTTGGGCGATTGTGGATAAAAAACCGATAGACGCAGGTTTGTTACAAGCCGATAAAACGGATTGTCAAACCATGAAAGCATTTGAAAAAGCAGAAGCCTTTGCCGTTACGCTCGAACCGAGTGGGGGCAGCGTCTCGCCTACCCTTAATGATATGTATCTTTTGGCAAATACGTTATAATAGACCTTTTTTAAATAATTTGTAAATGGATTCAAGCATAATGTGCGTCAAGTTTGAAACTTGACGCACATTTGAATTTATAAACTCATGTTCGTTTGAAAGACGGGAATATTCAATGGGTACTGATTCATGTTGAAGTGCAAGCGCGATTTGAGAGCGATTTTGCTAAACGAATGTTTTTATACAAAGCATTCATTTTTGCGAAATATCAACTGCCGATTGTGGCTTTAGCGATTTATCCGACGCGCCGCACCCCGCCGCAATGGGACGTTTATGAGGAGTCGTTTCATGGTACAACGTTGAACTATCGGTTCAATGCCTACAAAATTGGAAAACAAAATGAGGCGGATTTGATGGAATCCGACAATATTTTTGCCCTTTTTGTCTTGGCAAACTTGTATGTGATTAAAACAGAGCCTAAAAAAAATGAAGTAAGAGAGGCTTATGACCAACGGACGATTTTAAAGGAAAAATTATTTCAACTGGCACGAGAAAAAGACATTCCTAAAGAAAAGATAGACCGAATGCTTATCTTTGTGAATGAAATCGTTGCATTACCTATTGACTTACAAACTGCCTTTATGGAAAACGTAATTACGAAAAAGTCGAAAACGAGGCTTACGCCGCTTCAAAAGCGGTTAGCCCAAAGCCAAAAAGACTTTTTTAAAGCTTTTTTTACCGCAGAAATGGGTATCGAACCCGATGTTTACTTTGCACAGCAAAAAGCAAGTGCAGAGCAAGCACAAGCTGCACAAGCTGCACAAGCAGAAAATGAAAAGTTAATCAACCAAATCTATATTGCGATTCAAATGCGTCGGCAATTGGATTTGGAGGCTGCCAAAGTCGCGCTGATTGTGAATATGCCTTTAGATCAAATTCAGTTTATTTTTAGGCATGAAGTGAAAAAGCATAGTACCGCCGAACTCTTATTGCCGCTTTTCAAACAATATGTGGCAGCTAAACTCCAAAATCCAACTTTGAATCCATTGGATTTTGGAGATGTATAAGCCATTTTAATATTATTTGAATCAGGAATAAAGGGATTTTTAGGAATGAAGGACGCATCTATACGTTGCGTCCTTCATTCCTAAAATTCCTTTGTTCCTAATTCAAAGCGTTATCAAATCGCGCAAAACGACGGAGGCGCAAACGCTGCCAAACGTCGCGGGCAAATACGATATCGTGCCATAAGCGGATTTTTTAAAATTAGAACCATCGGTCATCATCAAGGATTCTTTAATGGCAGGTTCATCGGAAAACACAGTTTTCAACCCTTTACGTATATCATGTTTTTTTAATCTTTTTCGGACTTGAAGCGCGAATTTACAAATCCGCGTCTCACTCAAATCGGCAACTTTGATGCGAGTCGGGTCTAATTTCCCACCCGCGCCCATTGAACTGACGATATTTAATCCGCGTTTATACGCTGCCGCAATCAAATACAATTTGGGCGAAAGGCTATCAATCGCATCTACGACATAATCGTAATGGTTTTCACACAATTTTTCAGCCTCATCGGGCGATAAAAACGTTTTTAAAACAATTAATTTTATTTCTGGATTAATTGCTGTCAAGCGTTCTGCCATCAAATCGGCTTTGGACATGCCATGAGTGGTTGCCAAAGCGGGCAATTGTCGATTCCGATTCGACGGATCGACGACATCGCCATCCACAATCGTCATGTGTCCTACGCCCGCCCGCGCAATAAATTCTGCTGCAAACGAACCTACACCACCCAAGCCAACCACTAAAACATGTGCGTTTTGCAACTTTTGAACGTTTTCCGCGCCTATCAAAAGGGTCGTCCGACCCAACCAAGTTAAATCTGTCATTTTTATTTTTTTTTAGATGGGCAAAAGTACTAAAAGTTGTAAACACAAAAAAGCAATTTTGTTTCTTTGCAACTTTTACTACTTTTGTCTGAACTTGGATTTTTTAAATGGATTGGATTCTTTTAGATTATATCATAATTCAAAGAATCCAATCCATCCAAAAAATCCAAGTTTAAACAAAAGTATCTATATCACAACTCAAAAAATAATCGTATGAGAAATGATTTTATTTATTTTACATTGATTTCCATTCTTTTAACGGCTACTATTGGTTATTTCTGGTGGACTCCGATTTGGTGGGCTTTTGCCCTTTTGCTGCCCTTGATTGCTTGGGGCATTTACGACATGACGCAAAAAACACATGCGATTGTCCGTAATTTCCCTATTTTAGGGCGATTGCGGTACGTGATGGAGTGGTTACGCCCAAAAATTTATCAATATTTTGTCGAAAGCGATATTGATGGCAGACCTTTCAACCGCAATGAACGCAGTATCGCTTATCAGCGTGCCAAAAAAGATGTTGATACGACTCCTTTCGGAACGCAACTGAATGTGTATGAAGTCGGTTATGAATGGATGAATCACTCGGTTGCCGCCAAAGGCATCAAAGATTTGAATGCAGACCCAAGAATTATAGTGGGAAATGCGGCTTGTGCCAAACCTTATTCGGCGAGTTTGTACAATGTATCGGCAATGAGTTTTGGCTCATTGAGTACGAATGCGGTTTTGGCATTGAACGGCGGCGCGAAAATCGGCAAATTTGCACACAATACAGGTGAAGGCGGTTTGAGTAAACACCATTTGCAGGAAGGCGGCGATATTATTTTCCAATTTGGAACGGGTTATTTTGGTTGCAGAACAGTGGAAGGGGCGTTTTCAGATGAAGCCTTTTCAGAAACAGTGGCGCATGATGCGATTAAAATGATTGAATTGAAACTTTCGCAAGGCGCGAAACCGGGACATGGCGGCATTTTACCTGCTAAAAAAAATACGCCCGAAATCGCTGCTATCCGAAAAGTCACACCCGGAACGGATGTTTTATCACCACCCTATCACACTGCGTTTAAAACGCCTGTCGAATTATGCCAATTTTTAGGCAAGATTCGGACTTTAAGCGGGGGCAAACCTGTTGGTTTTAAAATTTGCATTGGACACAAAAGCGAATTTTTAGCCATTTGTAAAGCGATGATTTTGACCCAAATATATCCCGATTTTATCACGATTGATGGAGGTGAAGGCGGTACAGGAGCTGCACCCTTAGAGTTTTCCGATCATGTGGGCATGCCTTTTCGAGAAGCCTTAGCGTTTGCACATGATGCGTTGACAGGTTTTGATTTGCGGCAGCATGTTAAAATTTTTACCGCAGGAAAGATTATCAGTAGTTTTGATATGTTTCGGGCGCGGGCTTTGGGTGCGGATGCGTGTTACACGGCGCGGGCGATGATGTTGGCTTTGGGCTGCATTCAGGCTTTGGAGTGCAATCGCAATACGTGTCCGACAGGCGTTGCGACGCAAGACCCTGAATTAGTGGCGGGTTTGGTGGTTTCGGATAAAAAAGTGCGAGTGGCGCGTTTTCAACACGCTACGGTGCATGGTTTTGTGGAATTATTGGGTGCGGCAGGGTTGGAACGCCCTGAACAAATTCGCCGGTCGATGATTAATCGACGGATTTCGATGCAGCGCGTGATGCGTTATGATGAATTATTTCCCTATATGAAACAAGGTATTTTATTAAACGAAAAAACGATTCCAAGCCAATGGAAAATCTATATGGATGAAGCGAATCCCAAGAGTTTTGAAAAAACATTTGAAGATTTGTTTGTTTGAATCAAGGGTGATGGATATACGAATTACACGGATTTTCACAAGATTTTCACGGATTTTTGGTATCGCAATCCGTAAAAATCTTGTGAAAATCCGTGTAATCTGTACATCCATCACCCACATTTCTTTTTTTGTTATGTACTAAGAAAAATTACACAAAGAGTTTATACGCAACGAATTGCATCAAAAATCCTAAGGCAAAACCAGCTAAAAGTTCGCGCAAAGTGTGCGCATTCAAGACCAATCGGGAAGTGCCGACCAAACCCGCACTTAAAATTCCGATGAGTAATAAAAAAGTCATGCTCACATTATAAACGCCCAAAAAGGGAATGTGCATCGAAAATGTATTGTAACTAAAAACGCGCATCGTGATATAAATCATTCCTATCAAACCGCCCATCCCTGCTGCATGAAGGCTGATTTTAAAGAATATATTCACCACAAACATAATAAATAACGAAATCGTTGCACCCAAAACGCACATACCAAAGGCTCGCGGCACGATATTATTATCTTTGACGCTGAGGAATATCCACAAGTAGAATATGCCTGTGGCGATAAAGGGTCCAATGCGGTCTTGCCGATTCGCCATGCTCCAAGTTTCGACCATGCCCAACCGTTTCATCAAGAAAACGGCAGTTACGGGCAGGAAAAAACTTGCCGCAAACACGCCCAATATCAATAATTTGCTATCCGTCCATCGATTGACCCCAAAAAGATAAGGGTTCACCGTGAGCAAAATCATCAACATATAAGTGATAATCAGCAACGGATGAAATATTAAAGAAACGGCTTGTGCCATTCTGCGCATTAAATGATTGACATCTATAATCATCGGATTCTCTTAATTCTTTCTAATGGACACTTGATACTTAAAATAGACTTTTTCGTTTTACAGGCACAAGTTACAGCCTTTTTTGTAATTTGAAAATTTATTTTTTAGGGTAGCCTTGAAATCAAGAACAGTTTGTTAAAAATTTATATGCTTTAAAATAAAATTTCAAGTTTTTTTGAAAATAAAAATTAAATTTTTGCACCTTTGCGAGGTGAAAGATAGCAGGTGCTATCCATTGTTGAATCCTACCATGCGCTAAACCATTCAATATGAAAAAACTATTTTTATATGTAGGGCTTTTCTGCACGTTTAGTTTGTTGCCGACCTCCATTTCGGCGCAAGGTTTGAAGGAAAATGCTTGGCGATTGTTGGCAAAATTGACCTATTCCAAAAAAATGGACCCTGTTTTGGGGTTCAAAGTGGATGTCCCTGTGTATAACAAAGAAGTACAGGCGATGGAAGGAAAGGAAATCAGTATTCGCGGATACATCATTCCGACGGATGGTTATAAAAGTACGAGTGCCTTTATTTTATCGGCATTTCCGTACAATATGTGTTTTTTTTGTGGGGGTGCGGGCCCCGAAACTGTGATTGAAGTGGTTTGTAAATCCCCGATTCCGTACACCGCAGACCCTGTGACTTTGAAAGGAATGCTGCATTTGAATGGCGGCGATG
>JBDLWG010000145.1:0-4051 GCA_039804385.1 Bacteroidota bacterium | reverse complement strand
GTTTTAATTTTTTTGATTAACATCATAATTGGATTGAGAAACGTTTTAGCTACAAAATAACATCAATTTACCTTAAAAATGGATACTTTTATGAAAAAAATGTATTTTTTTAGTTTGTTGTGTTGTGGGTTAGGGTCATGTGATAACAATACACACCCGCGTCAAGCAACGCCTGTAACCAAGCCTTTGACGGTTCAAGTTGCAACGCAGACACCCACAAATAAGGCTCAAATGGCGGTCAAAGACATCGTTTTGCCCAAAGGGTATCGGCGTTTGGCTTGTGCAGAAGGCAGTTTTGGGGCTTGGTTGCGCCAATTAAAGTTAAAATCCGATAAAACGGTTTATTTGTTTAATGGTCAAAAAAAGGTCAATCAATCGGCGCAATACGCTGTTTTGGATGTAAGTGTGGGCAAAAGAGACTTACAACAATGTGCAGACGCGATTATGCGGTTGCGGGCGGAGTATTTTTATGGTCAAAAGGCGTATGCCAAAATCCAATTTCACAATGTAGGAGGGACGTTATTACAATACTCGAATTATGCAAATGGAGATTATTCATATGCAAAATTTTTAAAATTCATGGATAAAGTATTTTCGGAAGCGAGTACGTTATCCTTGTCGCAAGAAGTGAAGCCTTTGGCAAATCCTGCGGTGATACGCGGCGGTGATATTTTCATCAAAGGTGGTGCGCCAGGACATGCCGTTATCGTATTAGATGCTGCGGAAAACATGGATACAAAGCAAGTTATCTTTTTATTGGCGCAAAGTTATATGCCCGCACAAGACATTCATATTTTAAAAAATCCCAATGACCATACTTTATCGCCTTGGTATTCAACCAATTATGGCGCGAATTTAGAAACGCCAGAATGGACTTTTGAAAAACACCGTTTAAACCGTTTTCCCAACTAATTACATGGATTTTTATGATAAAAAAAACTTATTTGCCACTCCTATTTTGGTTATTGGCACAACCCATTTTCGCACAATTGACTGGAAAAGTCACGGATAAAAACGGCGAACCATTATCTTTTGCCTCTATCTATGTTGAAAATACAGCGATTGGCACGAATGCCAATGCGGATGGCAATTTTAGATTAGAATTGCCCAAGGGCACTTATAAAATTGTATTTCAACACATTGGATATAATAAATTTTTTAAAACCATTATTTTAAACGATAAACCCATCACCATTGAAGCGCGTTTGGAATCGGCAGTCATTGAAATGGAAGCTTTTACAATTCGAGCTAATCAAGAAGACCCAGCCTATGCCATCATGCGACAGGCGATTGCAGCGCGAAAATCCTTTCGGAACCAAGTCCCAGAATCGGTTTGCGATGTTTATCTGAAAGGCGTTCAAAAAATTGGGGAAAAACCACTCAAAATCATGGGGCAAAAGGTGGATTTGGACAGTGGCATTGTCTATCTTTCTGAAACCATTTCAAAATTGTACTGCAAAGCCCCCGATGCGAAAAAAGAAATTTTGACCGCTTCCAAAGTCAGTGGCAATGATAATGGGTTTGGTTTCAACAGTGCGCTTAATTTTGAATTTAATTTTTATGATAATACGATGAACATGATCCGCGAAGTTTTATCGCCGATTGCGGACAATGCGATACGCAATTACCGTTTCAAACTCATCGGGACGATTCAAGAAAATCAGCATGCTATCAAAAAAATTGAAGTCATACCGATTCGGGCGGAAGACCCAACTTGGGCAGGATTTATCTATATTATTGACAATCAATGGAATATCCATTCCTTAGATTTGTATTTGACAGGCAAGACGGTTCAAAATGCCATTTTAGATACGTTTCGGATTCAGCAAGTATTTGTGAATTTGGAAAAAGACGTATGGCGATTGTTATCGCAAGAAATGAATTTTAAAATCAATCTTTTAGGCATTAAAATTTTGGGTTACTTCACAGGACTGTTTACCAATTACGATTTGAAACCCAATTTGCCCCATGATTTTTTTAATAAAGAAGTTTTTCGAGCCGAAAAAGGCTTAAAAGATAATTTGCTATCGCATTGGGACACGCTGCGCCCGATTCCCTTGACCCAAGAAGAAGGATTGGATTATGTCAAAAAAGATAGTATTCAAATCGTACATAAGTCCAAATCTTATTTGGATTCGATAGATAGCAAAAATAATCGATTCAAAATCAGCAAGTTATTAACAGGTTATACATACAGACAATCTATCAAGCAACAAAGTTTTTCGATAAAAGCCCCTTTGACTTCAATTCAATTTCACCCGATTACAGGTCGGTCGATTGGTTTAAATGCAGGTTATCGCAAAGATTATAATGTTTTGAAAACCAACTATTTTGATTTTAATCCCAATATTTTTTACGCATGGAGCGAAAAAACCATTCGCCCCCAAGTCAAAATGGTTTATCATGACAATGATCTTAATTTTTCCGAAATTTCGTTTGCCGCAGGACGTACTTTATCCCAATATAATGCGTCAAATCCAATTCCAGTCTTGGTTTCAGAGTTTTACAATTTGTTTTTAAAACAAAATTTGATGAAAATGTATGATAAAACGTACATTCATCTTGATTATAAACGAGAAGTTTGGAATGGTGCGCAACTGCATTTGCAAACAGAATGGGCGCGTCGAAAAGCGGCTTTTGTTAATTCTCATCAAAGTTATTTCAGAAGAGACCAATTTTATCCGCCGAATCAACCGAACACTATTTTGCCTTTTCCGGATGATAATCGAAGTCTTTTATCCTTAGAAGGTGCTTTACAGCTGCGTTTTGGGCAGGAATACGCCCGTTATCCAACCCGAAAAATATACGGCGAATATAAGTATCCAACTTTAACATTGTCTTATCAAAAAGCATTGAATGCAAATTCGGAATATGTGCATTTTAACAAAATTAAATTGCGTTTAGAACAATCGCCGATTGCGATGAATATTTATGGCTATTCAGAATATGCGGTTGATTTTGGAGCCTTTTTAGGACCACAAAACCTAAGTTTTGCGGATTATTTTCATTTTAATGGCAATGAAACCTGTATTGGCAATCCCAATCAATATATGACGGCATATCATCAATTGCCTTTTTACAAATACAGTACCGCAGGAACGAATCTACAAATTCATTATCAACATCATTTTCAAGGTTTTATACTTGATAAAATTCCTTATGTGCGCAAATTAGGTTTGAAAGAAGTCTTTCGATTGGCTTATTTGACTACACCCGAATTGAAAAATTATACCGAATTTTCAGTAGGAATTGACAATATTGGTTGGGGCATTTTTCGCTTTTTGCGAGTGGATATAGGGACGAGTTTTGTCAATGGAAAATTGGGCAAACCTGATTTGATGATTGGAATTCGACTCTAAAAGTAGTTATTAGGATAGAATTGGAATGCAGATGACGAAATAAATTATCAAAATGGAATTCATTGATAATCAACCGATTGGTATCGAATCAAGGTCGGCGAGGTTGAAACCCTATCCATTATCCACAGAATTATTATCGGTATTTAAATCATTTTGCAAAATAAAAAGGTGCGTAGCACCGCAATATTGGTAGCAAAACGAGCAACATTAAAAGGTGCGTAGCACCGCAATATTGGTAGTAGCAAAACAAACCCAATTAAAAGGTGCGTAGCACCGCAATATTGGTAGCAAAACGAGCAACATTAAAAGGTGCGTAGCACCGCAATATTGGTAGCAAAACAAACCCAATTAAAAGGTGCGTAGCACCGCAATATTTGTAGAAAATGGGATTCAAAACCGCATTTTCGAGGTGCGTAGCACCGTAACATTCATTTTTTGCTACAAATATTGCGGTGCTACGCACCTTTTAATGTTGCTCGTTTTGCTACCAATATTGCGGTGCTACGCACCTTTTAATGTTGCTCGTTTTGCTACCAATATTGCGGTGCTACGCACCTTTTAATTGGGTTTTTTGCTACAAATATTGCGGTGCTACGCACCTTTTAATTGGGTTTGTTTTGCTACAAATATTGCGGTGCTACGCACCTTTTAATGTTGCTCGTTTTGCTACAAATATTGCGGTGCTACGCACC
>JBDLWG010000144.1:0-5261 GCA_039804385.1 Bacteroidota bacterium | reverse complement strand
ACCAATGTAGTGGTTGGACAATATAGCAACATTTGGAATACATCACCTGCAACGTTAAGTGGTTCCGATGTTACTGTGACTGGTTTGACGACTTTTTCAGCTTTTTCAATAGGTAATACGGGTGTATTTGCTGCGACAGCAGCCGTCGGCGGTACGGTTGCAACAACAACTTCAAGTATTTGTCTCGGCAGCGCATTGACCTTGACTTTGGCAGGTGCTGCTGCGGATACCTTACAATGGCAATCTTCGGCGGATAGTGTCGCTTGGGCGAATATTGGGACGGTTGGAACATTAACGTTTAATGCAACTCCTTCGGTTACGACGTTTTATCGGGTGAAAGCGAGTGGCGCAGGGACGAATTATTCTAATGCAATTAAAATAACGGTGAATCCGAAACCTGTACCCAATTTTACCTTTACAACGGTTGGCGGTGCAGCAACGTTTGCGAATACGAGTACAGGCGCGAGTACTTACGTTTGGCGTTTTGGCAATCCGACCCATTCGACTGCCAATGTTGCAAATCCTACTTTTACCTATACCGCAAATGGCAATTATACGGTACAAGTAGTTGCGACTTCTGCGGCGGGTTGTGTGGATTCGACTTCAAAAGTGGTTGCGGTGACGCGAGTGGGGACGGATGAAACCAAATTGATTTTGGGTTTAAAGATTTATCCTAATCCGACACAAGATGTTTTAAACATTGAATTACAAAATGCTCCGTCTGCCCATGATGAATTATTGGTTTTAGACGGTTTAGGCAGGATAAAAAGCGTTCAAACTTTGACTATGGCGGTTCGTTTGATGACGAATCAGTGGGCAGAAGGGCTTTATTTCATTGCGATTCGGCGGGATGGCAATTTGCAAATCGTTGATAAAATATTTAAAAAATAAAACTTGGATTTGCTGTATGAAATGGATTCTTTGGATGGTATCACCATTCAAAAAATCCATTTCATACAGCAAATCCAAGTTTAAACAACATAAAAGGTTGCTTCATGTCTAATAAACGTACTGAAATCCAAAGTCTTGGCGAATTTGGTTTGATAAACCATCTGACTAAAAATAATCCCACTTACAATGCTTCCACCCTCAAAAGTATCGGAGATGATGCCGCAGTGATTGATAATCAAGGTTTTAAGACGGTTATTAGCACCGATTTATTGGTGGAAGGCATTCATTTTGACCTCATGTATGCACCCCTCAAACATGTCGGTTACAAAGCGGTGACGGTTAATTTGTCTGATATTTACGCTATGAATGCCATTCCCAAACAAATTACGGTTTCTATAGCGATTTCCAACCGATTTTCGGTAGAGGCTTTGGAGGAGTTGTATGAAGGGATTTATGCGGCATGTCGGGCGTACAAAGTGGATTTGATTGGCGGGGACACGACTTCTTCGCCGAAAGGATTGGTTATCAGCGTTACGGCGATTGGTCAGGGCGAAGCAAAGAAATTGACATATCGAAATGGCGCGAAAAAGGGCGATTTGATTTGCATTACAGGCGATTTGGGGGCTGCTTATCTTGGTTTACAATTGTTGGAACGCGAAAAACAAATCTATTTGCAACATCCAACCCTGCAACCCCAATTAGATAATCAATCGTATTTAGTCGGTCGGCAGTTGAAACCCGAAGCACGCCGCGATATTATTGAGGCTTTTGACAAAAATGGCTTGATTCCGACTGCGATGATGGATATTTCGGATGGATTGGCTTCGGAATTACACCATATTTGTCGGCAATCGGGTGTAGGTGCTTTTATTGAAGAGAGTGGTGTGCCGATTCATCCTGATGCGCAAATGCAAGCGATTCAATTTAAATTAGACCCGATAACCTGTGCCTTGAGTGGGGGAGAGGATTATGAATTATTGTTTACAATTGACCCCAAAGATATTGATAGAATTAAATACTTGCCCGATATTTACATTGCAGGTGAAATTGTCGATGCCAAAGATGCCATTAAGTTACATACAAAAGGTGGCAATGTGCATCCAATTAAGGCACAAGGCTGGCAACATTTCTGAAACACATAGGTCACAGAGGGGACATAGAACACATAGAGGCATTCATTGGGACGTACACACTTCCCACTGAATGCCTCTATGTGTTCTATGTCCCCTCTGTGACCTATGTGTTAATTTATTAATAAAAATTATAATGTTTCAAGAAAAAAAAGTTGTTGATAAAGTATCCAGAGCTTACTTAATAGGCATTCTCTTTTTAGCATTTGGCAATATTCTGTTTTCGGGAAAAGCTATTTTAGTTAAAATCGCCTATCGGTATGATACAGATGCCAGTACTTTGTTGGCTTTGCGTATGCTTTTTTCGATGCCTATTTATGCTTTTATCGCGCACAGACTGCAAAAAAACGCAAGTACACAAATCCTTTTAACCCAAAAACAATGGATTTTGACCATTGCAGCAGGCTTTTGTGGTTATTATTTGGGGAGTTTGACCGATTTTATGGGTTTGAAATACTTGTCCGCAGGTATGGAGCGACTCATTTTATATACATTTCCCACCATTGTACTCTTGTTAAATGTCCTTTTTTTTAAAATAAAAGTCACGCATCATCAATACATAGCTGTTTTTTTAACCTATTTGGGGATTTTCATCGCTTTTGGTTCAGACCTCAAATCGGGGGAACAAAGTAACATCTGGTTGGGCAGTTTATTGATTTTTACGAGTGCGGTCACGTATTCCATTTACTATGTTTTAGCGGGACAAATGATTCCTTTGGTAGGCAGCATCTTGTTTTCGTGTTATTCGATGCTTGCTGCGACTGTATTTGTATTGTTACACGCTATTCTGCTCAACGGATTTCAATTATTGCATCAAAATCAGATGGTTTATGTGGTTGCCTTTGCAATTGCTATCATTTCAACCGTGCTTCCAACTTTTATGATTGCGGAAGGCATCAAACGAGTGGGCGCGTCGAATGGAGCGATTATTGGTTTTGTGGGACCCGTTTCCATGATTTTTATGGCAAATATCTTTTTAGGCGAACCCATTACCATTTTACAATTGATTGGAACGGCGGTTGTATTGATGGGCGTTTTACGCGTTGCGAAAAAATAAATGGAGAGCGTCTGAATTAGGATTTTTAGGATGATTTGGATTGCATTAGGATTGATTTTTATCCTAAAAATCAATCCTAATGCAATCCAAATCATCCTAAAAATCCTAATTCAGACCATATCGCATATCAAATTCCCAATGTTCAAACGATTTTGACATGATGTAATGATTATGACGTAATTATTTTAAAACATTTTCTTTAAAAAAGGCTCAACCGATTGACCCGCAGGCACAATCGCAGCAATTTTACCTGCACGGTCAATCAAATATTGTTGCGGAATGCCGCGTACGCCATACGTTTGCGCAGGCGCACTATCCCAAAAACGCAGGTCGCTTACATGATATTCCCAATTCAACCTATCTTGTTTAATCGCATTTTGCCAAGCCTCTTTTTGCTTATCCAAAGAGACGCTAAAAACCGTAAAACCTTTATCTTTATAGCGTTCATAGGCAGAAACCACCTCTGGATTCGCTTTCCGACAAGGGCCACACCAACTCGCCCAAAAATCTAATAACACAATTTTCCCTTTCAACGCTGATAACGCATACATTTTCCCAGAAGGGTCAGGCAATTGAATATCGGGAGCCATAGACCCAATTTGAATATTCGATGCTTGCGCTTGTGACTGTTGTGCCGCGTCTGTTTGCTCTATTTTTTGGACTAACTCGGTGTATTCTTTTGCATATTGCGAATTAGGAAAGGCTGCTTCAATCCGTTTGATATTATTTTGATGCAAACCGATGTGTTCTTTTCGCAAAAAATCGGTTGTCAACAAACAAACTAAAGTTCCCAATAAAGGATTTTTCGTATTTTCAACAAATTGCTTGATTTCTGGCAAGCCTTTTTGTTTGGCAAATACAGCAGTCATCATTTGAAGATACGATTCGGTATCCTCTGAACCTTTGACTTTATATTCAATCGTTTTCAAGGTGCTTAAATCCGCTTCCAATTCGACCTTTTTTTCAGTACCATTGAAAACGAAAAGCATTTGTTTTTTGCCAATATGCAGCCCATAAATTCCTGCTTTGGGCTGCTCTTTGAGCGTAATGGAAAATTTGCCTTGTGCGTCAAACTGCGTTTTGGCTAATTCCAAGATAGATTGCATCATATCTTCTTGAAAAACACCTTGTAATTGTTCCGCATTTTTGACCGTTCCCGAAAGGGTAAAGCCTCCTTTGGGCGTATTTTTGCAACTCATCGTACAGAAACAGGTTAGAACGATGGCAAGGAAAAAGATTTTTTTCATAACAATATAAGATTGATTTTCAAGGAAGTATAACGTTTGGAGTTAAACCCTCCAAACGTTGTTATTAATTATTAGTATAACGTTTGGAGGGTTTAAAACCCTCCAAACGTTGTTATTAATTATTAGTATAACGTTTGGAGGGTTTAAAACCCTCCAAACGTTGTTATCCAAACGTTGTTATCAATTATTTAATTGGAATCCTTAATTGGACATTTTTTCCGCGAGCAAATTATCATATGTTTTTTTCCAATCTGCAATGTGTCCATAATCTTCATAACCAATGGAACATTTTCCACTCGTCACCTGCCCCAATCGACGGAAAAAATGACATTTGCCACTTTTCAATGCCGTTTCAAAGGCTTCGACCTTGCTTGGCGATACCGAAACAATCACCCGACTTTGAGATTCCCCAAATAAACAAGCATCTTCCCGAATCCCATTGCCATAAGGCATGACTTGAAACCCTAAATTGCGGTACATTGCCGACTCCATCAACGCTACAAACAAACCGCCTTCCGAAATATCATGCGCAGATTGAATCGTTTTTTGTTGAATCACCCGCCGAATCATATCATGTGTTATCAACTCTTCTTCCATCAAAAAATGCGGCGCAGGCGAATATTGCACGCCGCGCACCGTTCTCAAATACTCAGAACCCGATAAATCATTTTTCGTTTCGCCGATGATATAGATAAAATCGCCTTCTTTTTTGAAATCAGCCGTCATTTTCGTTTCATAATCCTCCAAAAGCCCCAACATTCCAATCGTAGGCGTTGGAAAAACAGGTTCTGTCTTATCTTTCAACACCGAATGATTGTAAAAACTAACATTTCCACCTGTCACAGGCGTTTTCAATATCCGACACGCTTCGCCCATGCCTTCTAAGGCTTGCACGAATTGCCAATACACTTCTGGATTATACGGATTGCCAAAATT
>JBDLWG010000143.1:0-4932 GCA_039804385.1 Bacteroidota bacterium | reverse complement strand
TGGCGAATACGCCAATGATAAATCATCTTTGGTTTTAGCAGGCAATTTGGGCATGACTTTGATTTTCCCACGATGCTTGCGATGCAGTTTTAATGACTCTTCAAAATAATCCATATTGATAGTTAATTGATTTTCAATAATTTAAAAATTATTGAAAAGTTGGTTTTTACTTTTCTGGCACGAAATCTACGGAAACGGAATTAACACAATGCCTTACGTTTTTAGGCGTAAACCGTTCTCCTTTGAAAACATGTCCCAAATGTCCATCACATTCAGCACAAACAATTTCAATCCGTCTGCCATCAGGGTCAGGCACGTTTTTGATAGCTCCTTCGATTTCATCATCGAAAGAGGGCCAACCACAACCTGAATCAAATTTAGCATCGGACCGATACAACGGCGCGTTGCAACGCCGACAGACGTACATGCCTTTTGCATCATTTTTATTATATTTGCCTGAGAACGGACGTTCGGTTCCTTTATATACAATAACCCGTTCTTCTTCCCGTGTCAAAACATTCCAATTTTGAGGACTTTCCATAAAAAATTTGTTTTATTTTGATTAGAAACACATGATACGCGTGCAATAAATTTCCCTACTACGGTGCGTGCGCAAAGTTATAACTTACTTTGTTCTAAAATGTAATCTAAATCGACATTTTTTTCAATCATCTCAATCGCTCGCATGACTTTCCAAGGCGTTTGTGGATTGATTTTCACTTCAATTCGACTGATTTTTAAAACGGCTCCATACGTTTCGAGCATGGTGCGAATCACAGGAATTTGATGTTTTTGAATATATTCGACCGTTTGACGGCTATAACTGCCGTGTCCTGTTGAAATAATGCCCGCAAAAGGCGATTTTTCCAACCCAAAAGCCTTAGAAATCCGCACCGTATCGGCAATCGCAATATCTAATCGCGCCGCGCCCACCACTAATAGTGAACCTGCTGATTTGCCTTTCAACTCATCTGACGAAATCAACGAACCTGCAATAATATCGCTGACCATATTATTTTGAAATTCGCTGTTGTATTCAAAGGTGCCATTCACGCTATCTGCCACCGTTTTCAATAGCGGCAAACTCATGGTTTTGTCATAGGGCAAAGTGCCAAGTAATGGGATTTTATGTTTATCAAGCCATTTTTTGACATAAAATTCGCATTTCTCGCGCTTATCTTCCAACACTTTGTTTAAAATAACGCCCATCACAGGCACTTCTTTTTCCCGAAACAATGCCATACACATATTCAACATATCAATCGTATTGCCGACACCGCCTTCTGCAACCATGACCACATTTGCATTAATGCGTTTCGCCACATCTGCATTCGATAGATTCACAACGCTTCCTACGCCAGGATGCCCAGTGCCTTCATAAACGGTTAAATCATTCAAACGGTTTAATTCATGGGCTGCATTTTGCAATCTATCTTCAAAATGATACTTTTCAGGATTTTTTAAGAAATCGCTTGTAGTCCCAGAACCCAATATAACAGGACTGTGCAAAATCGGGTCTGGTTTAAAATTCAACAAATCGGCAAATAATATCACGTCTTTATCCACTTGAAGGTTGTTATGAACCACATATTTCTGACCAACTGGCTTGCAATAACCCACATGAATCCCTTTGTTGTGAAACCCAGAAATTAATCCAAGCGTTGAAGTCGTTTTACCAACGTGTTGACTGGTAGCCGCGATGTAAAGATTTTTATAAGACATATTTTTTTTATAATTTATGATTTTATTGTTATTCAAAGATGGATAATGATTTATTTAAAATTATTTATTGTTAAGATGGTATAATACCAATTTTAATTTTGAATTAACAAATGACAATTTTATTTAAATAAAAAAAAAGATTATAAATGGATTGAAAATCAGTTGCCCCTCTTTCTTTTTAAAAAGAAAACGATTAACTTTGTTTTTCAAAAAAAAAGCGAATCGGCAAATCGAATTTAAAATGGAGTCAAAATTAAGTCCATTTATCGGAATGCTGTATCTTTTTAGGGATTGATTTTCAAAGTTCATGTGATTATAATTTGTTGTTTGAAGCCGTTTCGTTACATCGGGACGGTTTTTTTTATGGTTTTGCAATTTTTTGCTACTTTTGCCTCGTTTTACGGTTCAGACCGTTCCATCTAAAAAGCTAAAATCATGTTACTCGAAACAAATCTTTCGGACTATCCTCTAACAGCGTATAGTCATGGCGCGGGTTGCGGTTGCAAAATCGCTCCTGATGTGTTGGATACCATCCTTAAAAATCGCATGGCATCACCTTTTTACAAAAATCTATTGGTTGGAAACGCCGATAAAGATGATGCTGCCGTCATGGATTTGGGAGATGGCACAGGAATTGTCTCTACAACCGATTTTTTCATGCCGATTGTGGATGATGCGTTTGATTTTGGTCAAATTGCTTCGGTCAATGCCATTTCTGATATTTATGCTATGGGCGGAACGCCGTTGATGGCAATTGCGATTTTAGGTTGGCCCGTGAGCAAATTGCCTGCGGAATTGGCGGGGCAAGTCTTGGAAGGCAGTCGCAAAGCCTGTGCTGATGCAGGGATTCCACTGGCAGGTGGGCATTCGATTGATACACTTGAACCGATTTTTGGTTTGGCAGTAACGGGGCGCGTTCCTTTGCAACATTTGAAACGAAATGGTGGTGCTTCCGAAGGTTCCGCTTTGTTTTTAACCAAGCCTTTGGGGGTTGGCATTTTGACCACCGCACAGAAAAAAGGAAAATTAAGCCCGCATCATGCGCATATTGCGCCGAATAGCATGAAGCAATTGAATGATTTTGGTGCTTTTTTAGGCACATTGGATTATGTCGAAGCGATGACGGATGTAACTGGTTTTGGTTTGGCAGGACACTTGATAGAAATGTGTGAAGCAAGCCTGTTGAGTGCCAACATCGAATTTCATAAAATTCCGATGTTTGATAAGTTGATTATCAATCATTATCTCGCAGAAAAGTGTATTCCGGGCGGTACGTTGCGCAATCACGCGGCGTATGGGCATAAAATAGCAGAAGTCAGTGATTATCAACGGAATATCGTATGCGACCCACAGACTTCGGGCGGTTTGTTAGTGGCAATTCGCGCCCATAAAGTGACCGAATTTCAAAATTTATTGTTTGAACGCAATTTGCCGACAGAACCGATTGGTTATTTCACGCGGCAACGCACTTGTACCATCTCGATTTATTAACATGGATTTTTATAGGGTACAATGGATGTACGGATTTTTACAGATTTTTACGGATTCGTACGGATTTTTTTAAAATCCGTACGAATCTGTAAAAATCCGTACATCCATTGTGTAACCAACACGCACAAAATTTTTTACCAAAAAATGGATAGAAACTTCAACCTAAAACGATTTCGAAACGAAACATTCGATATTTGCATCATCGGTGGTGGTGCCAGTGGCACAGGCTGTGCATTAGATGCCGCGTTACGCGGTTATAAAGTGGCTTTGATGGAACGAGATGATTTCGCCTCCGAAACCTCTTCCAAATCAACCAAACTCATTCATGGCGGCGTTCGATATTTGGAACAAGCCTTCAAAAATTTGGATTTTGCCCAACTCAAACAAGTTAAACATGGTTTAGAAGAACGACAAATTGTTTTAGAAAATGCACCCCATTTAGCACAACCGTTGGCTTTGGTCACGCCTGTTCGGAATTGGATGGAAGGCATGTATTTTCGGATTGGTTTGACGCTGTATGGTTGGTTTGCAGGTAAAAAGGATACGTTACCAACCAGCCGTTTTTTAAATAAAAAAGCTCTTTTTGAAAAGATTCCAACGTTACATCCCAATACCTATGGTGGTATTTTGTATTATGATGGACAATTTGATGATGCCCGTTACTGTTTAGCATTGGCGCAAACGGCAAATGAAGCAGGTGCGATTTGTGTCAATCATATCGAAGTCCTTGATTTTCAAAAAGATAGTAATTCTAAATTGATGGGTGCAACCGTGCAAGATACGTTGACACAGGAATCGTTTCAAATCAAAGCAAAAGTATTCATCAATTGTACGGGCGCGGGCGCGGATTGGATTCGGCAAAAAGCCAATCCCAAGCAAGTTGCTCGGATGCGCCCCAGTAAAGGCGTGCATGTCATGTTGCCTTATGCCGTTTTGAACAGTCAACAAGCATTGATGATACCGAAAACACCTGATGGGCGCATTGTTTTTGCCGTTCCTTTTGAAAACAAACTTATGCTTGGTACCACTGATGAACCGTATTTGAAGGGGCAACAAGAACCCTTATTGGAGCATCAAGAAGTGGATTTTTTAATAGAAACCTTACAACCTTATCTTGCCGAAACCATTGATAAACAATCGGTTATATCGGGTTTTGCGGGGTTACGTCCTTTGATTGGAGCTCCTTCCAGTCAGGGCAAAGCAACCAAACGGCTTTTGCGCGACCATGAAGTCGAAGTAGATGAGGCGACTGGTTTGATTTCTTTATTGGGCGGAAAATGGACGACGTATCGGTTGATGGCACAAGACACGATAGATGCTGTGGATGCTTTATTCCAAAAAAAGAATCCATGTAAGACGGCTTCTCAACGATTGGTCGGTGCGGAAGGTTATGATGAAAATTTTTATAAAAAAATAGTTGAAAAATACCATTTGGAAGAAAACATTTGTATATATTTGGCTCGAAAGTATGGTACACGCGCTGAATCCATTGCGCAATTGGCACTCGAACAACCTTTTTTGGCTCGACGATTACAACCTAATTCCACATTACCCATCACCAAAGCAGAAATTGTCTATCAAATTCGAGCAGAATCTGCTTGCACCTTGCGCGATATTTTAGCCAGAAGGCTGCGATTGGAAAATACAGATTGGGCAGCAACTTTAGAATTGCTTACACCCATTTCGCATTTATTGGCAGTAGAGTTGGATTGGTCGGAA
>JBDLWG010000142.1:0-3092 GCA_039804385.1 Bacteroidota bacterium | reverse complement strand
GCCTGTGCATATCGTAGTAAAGCCGATTCTATCGCATCCATTTCAGCGCGAACTTCGGGATGTTGCTGTGCCATTTTTTCCAATTGCGCAGCTTCATCTGGCGGCAAACCATTCATTACATATAATTCGATGATGCCCGATTCGATGATTTCCCGAAGATTCATATCCAAGTTGAAATTAGTATTAAAGTTAAAAATAATTCTTTTAATTTCGTGATCGCTGCACGCATGCGTGTTTTGACCGTTCCAAGTGGGAGGTTTAAGTATTCAGCGGTTTCGGTATGGGTATAACCTTGAAAATAAATGAGTTCTATCAATTCTTGATGTTCTGGTGTAAGGCGTTTGGTCAATCGTTTCAAATCCAAACCATCCAATTGCATAGACGTATGTTGTTGTAAATCAATGTTATGCACATTATCTTCTAAATTTTGATGGTGTTGACCGAAACTTTTTTTGCGCGTCGCATCAATCGCCGTATTGCGAGCAATGTTGATGAGCCATGTAAATAATCTGCCTTTCGACGCATCATATTGTTCAAAACTGCGCCATGCTTTTGAAAAAGTGTCTTGCAACACCTCTTCGGCTATTTCTTGCGACTGTGTAATGCGGATGATCGCACCCAAAAGTGCGCCTGCATATTTGTCATATAGCAACGATAGCCCATTTGTATTTTGGTCTCGAATTAATGCAATAATCGCATCATCATCCCCTGCTTGTGGCATCGTAAGATTTTAATTTTATTTTTAAAAAATTTGATGCCGCAAAGATACATTTTTTTGGTCTTCTTTTTTATCAAAAAAAGTCTTGCAAAGTGTTCCTTACTTTACAAGACTTTACAATACGAGCTATGGTAATAAACGCTAAAAAAACAGCCATCAATTTCCGCTTTGGAAATTTTTGAAATAGGATGCTGATGATTGGAAGGATAAAAAGGATCTTTTGAGTTCAAATTTGCGCTCTTCATCCTTAAAATCCTTGAAATCATCAGCATCCTATTTCAAGAATTTCCCAAAGTGGAAATTGCTGCATATAGCCTATTCTTTCACAATCTTTTGTGTAACAATTAATTCCACATTGTTTTTTATTTGAATAAAGTATATACCCGTTGAAAGATTCGTCGTTGGTAATTCCAAACGATTGTCCCCTACACTCACTTGATGCAAGGTTGTTAAAATATTTCGACCTGTTACGTCTAAGATGGAAACCGTTGCTTCAAATGCTTTTGGGCTTTCAATCGCTATCGTTACATCGTTCAAAGTCGGATTTGGAAACGTTTTGACGTTGAAAAGAGCCCCGTTAACGTTCACTACGCTTGTTCCGATGTTACAAACCGTTGCTACTTTGCCCAATTGACCGCGTACTTCGCCGCCAGGATTCATCGCTGTATGCACATTGAAATACGTTCCGCCTGTAACAATGGTATTCACATCCGCCATCATCAAATTGTTGATATAGCCAAAAAACGCATTGCTAACCGTCGCCAAAGGATACAAAACACCACCCGAAACGCCTGTCGCACCTTTATGTACGTGTGCAGAAGTCGCATTTCCTGTCAATTTGTTCACTACGAACATTGCATGAGCATTATCTTTATTGCGATTAATGGACATCATGCCCAATCCATAACTTGGCGCAACGACTGCAGGCACTTCCTGCGCTCCGCACATAGACGTAATCAAACCTTCACGCACGGTCGGGTAAATTTGACCGCGAATTTCACCATTGGGATTTGCTGCGGTGTGAATGTTGAAATACCAACCACTTTTCAACGCCGTGTTCAAATCCGCAACCGTGAAACCCGTTGCCGTACCTGTGTAGTAATTTTGAATCGTTGGAGAAGTCGTCAAACCGGTCACGACTCCGCCTGCCATACCGCGTGTACCTGTGTGAATGTGGGCTGCTGTCGGGGTCAAGCCTGTGTATAAAACGTTGTAAATCAATGTGTCTAACGTCGAATTGATGCTCACAAGTCCCAAACCTTTGGCATTTGTCGCCACAAAAGGCGTTCCTTGCGCACCTTCTAAAAACGCATCGTGTTGAATCCCGCGTTGCGGCATCAATTGTGCCCGAATTTCACCATTCGGATTCGCTGCCGTATGCACATTCACATAAACTTTGCCACTCATCAAACTGTCAAGGAACATTTGATTCACATCCAAAGAACCCATTAAAACATTTCCATTCGCAATCAACGTGTACGCAACGCCGCCCGCAACGCCCGCACCACCAAAATGTAAATGTGCCGATGCGATTGCTCCACTCAAACCATTCACCACGATTTTGTAATCCAATTTCGTCTGACTGTACGAAAGTGTAAACGCACCCAAACCTGCTGCTGTCGTACTGACCGCAGGGACTTGATTTGCACCCGCCAACAATGCCATGAAATTATTATCTTTTTCCAACCGCAATTGAGCGCGGATTTCACCATTTGGATTGGCAGCCGTATGCACATTCAAGTACAAACCGTTGTCAATCGCTGCGGCTAATTGTGCTTTGGTGAACATCACCGTCGTTTGAATCCGATTGCCGCGTACAAAACTGGACAAATCAATTAAAACACCGCCCGTTTGACCCGCCGCGCCGCTATGAATGTGGCAACCCGTGACCATTCCACTCAAACTATCGAATACCGCATTGATATTCACTGTTTTATAATCTTCTTGTACCATGAAGGTTGCCAAACCTTTCGCCGCCGTTACGACCGCAGGCACTTGATTGGCACCATTCAAACGAGACGCAAATAACAATTTCGCATCCGAATTAGGCATTTCAGTCGTTTCGCTACACTGATTTGCCGATTTGCCAAGTTGACCGCGCACTTCGCCGCCTGCATTGGCTGCCGTGTGGACATTATAATAGGTGTTGCCCATCAGAATCGTCATCGCATTTGCGGGAGTCATTGCCGTGTATCCAAAAAACGCATTCGCTGTCATCGCCGACAAATCGTATAAAACACCCCCTGTTGCACCCGCCGCCGCATTGTGCAAATGCGCTGAACTCGCATTACCCGACAAACCGTTGTTCACAAACATAATATGAGCATTATCTTGCATGCGATTGATGGACATCATGCCCAAACCAATCGCCCGC
>JBDLWG010000141.1:0-8122 GCA_039804385.1 Bacteroidota bacterium | reverse complement strand
GCACACTCCCCGCAGTGGAGCCGTCGCGGGTGGGGTTTGCGGGGAGTTGTCGTTAGTGCCTTGTTTTCAACCGTATTTTTAAATATTATTACGTACCGTACTGAAAAGAGACACCGAACCATTCCGCGAGATTTTCGCCCAAGGAACCCACCATTTTCAACGCTTGCAAAGCTACAAAATTTCTAATTGCTTGCGAACGGTTTCATTGCTTTTTTTCAAAGATATTTAAATCTTTAAGAATCAATAACTTATGTAAGGACTTTTTTCAAAGGCTTCGCCGTTCAGGTGTCGCAACCGAGCAACCCATGACAACTTTTTGGGCTTCCTCGAATCGCTTCCAACGGAATGGGATTTCACTTTTTTTCAATCTCAACCTTTATTTAAGTTACACAAATCATTCGGAATCAATAACTTATATAGAATTAATCTATTGAATTGTTGGATTTCTCAAAGGGCAATCGGAACCTCGAATTTTTCCACTTGCGCCTTCCAATGAAACCTCCAAAATCGAACATTTGCAGGACATTCTTGCCCAATCTTTTTTCTAAAAACCCATTCGCATGATGCATTTTTGCAGGACAAAGGCACTCAAAAACCACCTCAATGACGCACTTTTGCAGGACCTATACGCCCCTAAATCGTCACGGATGAATGAATTTTGTACTCCATTTTGCCCCGAATTCCATTCGTACCAATCCAACAAGAGTACTAAAAAAATACATAACTCTATCACAACTCGTTGATTAAAAGCCCACTCATACTTATTTATAGATAAAATATTGTTGAAAACGATGGCACTGACGCAACCCCTCGCAGTCGAGCCTTTGCGTTGGGTTTTGCGAGGGGTTGCCGCACAGTGCTTTGTTCTCGGTCGTTTTTTTAATATTTACTGGAAACTTCGGATATCTTTTTTCGCGCCTAAAAAAGATATCCGAAGTTTCTAGTATTTATTACGTTTTTGCAATTTGTCTGTCTATACAATCTTGTACTGCTTTTTGTAAAAAATTGCCATGCTTTCTGTCCAAAGCGGCAGTTACAGTATATATTGGACAAAATTGTTCCGCAAATATGTGTGGTGCAACAATCAAAGGGATATTATAATGAATATTTTTTTTATTTTCTAAGTAAATATCCCACTTAGCATCTTTTAAATGCCGACGTGCCACTTCTCCCACATATCTGGAAAGATTATCTAATAATGTGAAATTACTTTTCATAATTATACTGTCATAAGTATAATTATCCAGCAAATATTTTTCAAATACAATGAGCGAATTTAACGAATAATCCAACTGCTGTACTAATTCATTAGGAAGTATCGTAAATAAATCTCGAATTCTATCTGAATTCAGCATAACCCATAATTCAAAATTATGCAATTTGTTTAGTTTATCACTCTTTCTTTTCATTTTTTTCATTTTTTTAATCTTCATATAATTCAATATCAACACCTGCATTTTGTAGTTCTGTTTGCAAAGGACCACTTGCACGACAGCGCATAAAAACCCATGTGATGTGCCACCCTTGTCCTATCAATACTTTATCTTTCTCTATTTCTTTTTGTAAAAAATTCCTTAAATATACCACTTCTTCATCATACGCTTTCACTTCTATACCAATTTTTCGAGAAGGATCTGCCAAATCTATTTTCCGGACAGCAGTACTCCCATCGGGAAGCGTTACAGTTATGTAATATTCTCTTCGAGCATCTTGATTCCAACTAAGTGTTTCAGCATATTCCTCAACAGCACTATTTGCATTTTGTGGTTTTCTCATATTCGCTTCGTACTTGGCAGACCATGTTGAAAAACGCGTCGTTCCGCCCTTCGCAAGATGCTGCATCCATCTATCTGCTTTATGCTCCGCAGTAAGTGGTATCCAATTATCTGACGAATTAGGTGGTAGTGTCGCATAAATTGCTTCCAATTCCGCTTGAGTGTATCCTGCACTGGCACTGCTCAATAGCACATATGTCGTTCTTGGGGTAGGTGCTAAATTTGTTCCTTTAGGAACATTCGCGTCAAGTAGTATATCGGGAGCAATAGGCGGAGTCACACCTGCTTGAGGAGAAAAACTTCTGCATAAACCATAACCCCGAATATAACCATTGCTATACAAAACTACATTATAATCCCAGCCAATTACTTTTCGGACAGGACGTTTCGCTGCTTTATCAAGTAAGCCAAGTGAGTTTGCCAATTTTTGGGTAGAATTTTTATCGCTGCACGATAATAAAACGATGTTTTTTCCATTGTAAATAGGGTTATCCGATATCCATTTTGCTAAAGATCTGTGTGTAATAGTCTTCCAAGTATTATCTACAATAATTCTGAAAACCTTACCTTGTCCGTGAATAGCAATATAAGCCTTATCATCTTTTGGAATAAGTTGGAAAGCTTGACGGGCAAGAGCTGAATCCGAGGATATTAATCCCATAGATCGGCGCGGCATTTGGGCAACGTCAGCAGTATCAACGGTTTGAGCAGATATACCAACTACAAGACAAAGCCAAGAGCAAAGAAGGCTGAATTTAAGTTTTAAATGAAAGAACGAATTAGACATTTTAAATCAAAATGTTTTAATTTATGAATAAATAAGGTGTACTGTTTTTATGCCATGCGCAGATAAAATACTTTATAAATTACATGTACATTGTTATCAAATTTTTTCAAAAAAAAATTTGCTTTCAAAAATGATTTACTGATATTTTCAAATCTTGCTTTTAGCACCTTTCAACTTTGGAACTTGCAGGAAATATTTGCCCTCCATTTCGTTTCCGATGAGTGAATTTGTACTACACTTTGCCTTGAATCCCATTCGTACAAATCCAGCTTGACTACCACTAAAATCTCCAATCGAAACGGAACTCTTTGAAAAAGAGCCCGTTGCATATTATGTATCTATAAAAAATGACCGAGAACGATTGCACTGACGCAGCCCCTCGCAGTCGAGCCTTTGCGTTGGGGTTTGCGAGGGATTGCCGCACAGTGCTTTGTTCGCAACAGTATTTTTAAATATTATTATCTCTCCAATCCAAACTGCAATTCTACTTTCTTTGAAGGACACCTTTATTTTAAGACCTGTGTTGGAGCATCAAAAAAGAAATTCGCTTTAGGATTCGATTTTTTAAATGCCATTAAAAAGGGTTTATCTAAAAAAGGAGTTTCGATTTTTTCCAATGGAATGATGAATAACTCTTGAGGCTCCTTCGGAGTACCGCCGACTCCCAGCACAATAAAAACGTTCATCTTTTTTTCGGCTGCAAATTTTTGATACTGCGCGAGCTGCCGTTTTTCCAAATCCATTCCATCGTTAAAAAAAGAGCTTCGGTACTTACATTCCACCGCAAAATCCACTGAATTTTGCTGTAAGGTGAAGCGCATTTTCAAATCGGGTTCCAACGAAGATTGGGCATAATAGCCCTTTACAAACTTATCTCCTGTCCAATCTAATATCGTAAAATAATGTTTGGAAAATTTTTGGACAATATATTTTTCAAACTCAATTCCTTTTTCCTGATTCGGGTCAACAGTATCTTTTTTCACTACGGTCGTTTCAATGGCTTGAGATGGAATCGAATTGTGAACCAGCGGATTTGAAATCTGCGGCTCCTTTGGAAGCTCTGCATCCAGAGCATTTGGAGTTGTCGTTTTTTCAGAAATGGGATTCCATTGAACAGCTGCCTTTGGAGGTGGAGACTCAACCTTTTGCTCTTGCGGAGAAAGGGAGTTGGGTTCTACAGAAATTAGGGGTTCCTTAACGGGTTGGAACGTTAAAGGAGTTTGATTTTTTGCATTATGAATTAAAACGCCCCCCGTTATCATCGAACAGCATCCCAAGATTAACAAAATAATACCGAAAGTCATTTTAAGACGATTTATAGTCATTACGAATCCATTATTGTTTATAAATATATCCTCTTTATCAGATCCCTTTCGATAAAAGGGTATCCGATTTTCTTGATTTTTGAAGTACCGATTTACCCTTCATTCCATTCGATATTGGGACGCTTGCAGGACATATTTGCACTCCATTCCGTTTGCACGATGAATTTTTGTAGGACATATACACTTCAATTTCGATTCGCAGGAGTGAATTTTGAAATTCTCCTGCCTCGAATTTCACCTGTACAAATCCAACTTTTCCACTCCAAAAATTCCTAATTTCACTACAACACCTTAACTGAAAAACAGTTACATATTATTTATATATAAAATATTGTTGCGAACGCTTGCACTGACGCAACCCCGCGCCGTCGAGCCTTTGCGTTGGGTTTTGCGAGGGGTTGCCGCGCAGTGCTTTGTTGTCCGCATATTTTTTTAAATATTTATTCCCTTTCGGATTGAGAACAATTCTACGCAGCCCTTTTAAAATATTGGACATTTCTTATAGATTTGTTCTCCTTAAAATTTGGAATTCTCAGAAATTATTAGTTTCTTTGTATCCTAAAATAAAAAAAATGACGACTCTTTTAAACATGCGATTACAGGAAGCGCGATTCGAAACGATTCAGCATTTGCAAAGAGAGTTTCCAAATGCTCAGTTGCGCATCGAAATCGGCAAACGAGATAATACTCCTCTGTTGCTCGAACACCGTTTTTGGGAGATCATCCACCTATTGGATTGGAGCGATCCCGAAGACGACGACGCGGTGTTGGCACCTGCGGTTCAAGCCTTAGCAGCATCTCCAGTTCATTATATTTACTTATTCGCCGATATGTTGGCGATTAAATTGTTCGCATTAGATACCCGATCCTTCGCAGAACAAATCGGAGCTGATGCGTATAATCCACCACGCTATTTTTCACCCGATAATTTTTTATATGCTCGTTGTTGTGTAGTTGCCAATGGGCAACATGCTTATGAAAGCGTCTTGCAACAGCCTTCTTTGATGCCCAAAGATTTGACCTTTGAGGCACTCTTAAGTTTGGCATCCAAAGCGTATTTAAAAAAAACGGGGCAAAAATGGGATTATTTACCTTTAACCTCTATTGAAACCTATTCCAATCGAATGGGTTGGTCTAAACCCAAATCCTAATGCTTTTTCACGGCAATTCCAACAAGAATCAAAAAAAACAGCATCTTTACGCCATTTACGACAAGGAAAAAGATAATTTGTTTAAATACGGCATCAGTCATGACCCGATTGACGCGGATGGCTTATCCGACCGCGTTCGGGATCAAGTCCGTTTCATCAATTTGGCGGTAGATTGGTTACGCTTTTATGGTAAAATTTTAATTGCCAACATTCCGGGACGCGAACGCGCCAAACGCATTGAAACGCAATTCATTGATGCCTATCGGGAAAAGCATGGTTCGAATCCGCGAGGCAATTTAGATTAATCGAACTCCAAGATAAAGACTTCGGCGCATGGCTTAGAGTCCTTATTTACTGGGAACTTCGGATATCTTTTTAGACGCGAAAAAGATATCCAAAGTTCCCAGTATTTAGATCGTTTTCAAGACTTCCAAAATGTGAAGGTACTCATCCGCTGTGAGGAGTGGATTATTCAGCAGCCCTGTCAAGATATTTTTGGATATATCTTCGGATACGATGAACCATTGCGGATGTCCAAATCCTTTAGGATAACCTGCTCCATCATCTCCGTCATTATAACGCATCGCTATCACCTTAGCTTTATTGGGTGTCCATGTTCCATAAGACACAGCGAAGTCATTATGATTAAATAAAATACGGATAACCTTGAATTTTTCGGGGTTAACACTTTCAGGTTTTGGCATCTTAATTTTCTTTTTTGTTAATAATAAAATTTTTTTACGGTTTAAAATCGTAGTCTTGCAGGACATATTTACTCTTAAATCCTTTCCCAAAACGAACGGTTGCAGGACATATTTGCCCCCTAATTTCGGTTCGCTTGAATGAATTTTGCACATTTCTGTTTTAAAAATCCATTCGTACAAATCGAACCGAACCACTACTAAAATTCACAATTTTACCACAACTCATTAACTATGAGCCCGTTCATACTTATTTATATATAAAAAATTGCGGACAACGATGGCACTAACGCACACCCGCCCGCGTCGAGCCTTTGCGTGGGGTTGCGCGGGCGGGTTGTCGTTAGTGCTTTGTTGTTAACAGTATTTTTAAATATTTATTACTTCTCGAACTAAAAACAACAAATCATTATTGGTTTACTTTTCTGTCTAATACAAATACTGTAAAATTCCTTTTGTCAAATCAGATTAAGATATTTATGGAACAACTGAGATGGAATCCCCATTTTTTTTCCAAAAACAGACGGAAGCCCTGCCATCTGACGTAAATCAATCCCCACAATGCCTCCTTCTTCGGATTCAAAAAATTGAATATTTTTATATTTGTTGGTCTTGATGACCACTTTACAATTGGGTGCATAGCAAATCGCCGTGATGCGATTCTCAATAGCTCTTAGTTTCATCAAAGCGAGTGTTTCATCAATATTCACCGTTTCGGTTGAATAGTAAACAACACAATAATGGGCTTCTTCTTGCTTCCATAAAGCACTTTTTTGCAGTTTCGTCCTGTCAAATAAGTGTTGATAAGCGAAACTTAGAATCTTGACGTTTTTATTTTGAGAATCACCTTGCCACATTTCAAAATTGCTCAAACAAATTATTTTTGTTCCGTCTCTGCAAAAGAGTTTCTGCTCCCGAAGAAATAAATCAAATCCTAAAATGGGCTCGTTGGCATTAAATCCTATATAAAAATCATTATATTTATCGGATTCTAATTTGCTTCCATTATTTCGAAAAGTAGTATCTATTTGGGGATTATGGATGTTGAAGAACTCAAATTGATATTTATCATCATCCGTTGCTTCATAGGCTCCATCATTCAACAATTTTTCTCCATTTTGAAATCCAAAAATAGTTGCTGTGCCATGTCTTTCGGATGAATATCCCATAGTACACAATACCATTTTGCCTGTTTCAAGGCTTCTTCCTCTCACTACGTTTTGCCATTTTGATAAATTCACATTACTTCCTGTCAAATTTATCAAAAGATCCATGCCATTGCGTTCCATACGTTCAGTCACCAAAGGGAAATAAATATCTTGACAAATATTGACTTGAATTTTATAGCCTTTCAGCAAGATAGGACTAAAAAAGGCTTGCTGCTGTTGAGGATAATTTTCAAGTTCAAAGGCAAGTTCCCCTGCGCTACAATGTTTACAATACAACTTTGATTTCGTTTCGTGAGGTGCTGCATTGGGATTGTAATAATAAAACCATTCGCTATGATTCCTTGCGACACATACACCCATTATAAACGGAATCGGAAAGATATCAAAGAGCGTTTCAAATTCTGTTTCGTCCTGTATCGGGTAGGTACTTTCTGGAAACACAATCAAATCCGCGTTATGTTCTCTTGCCAGGTCAAGAGTCATAAGAAAACCATCGTAAGTTTTCTGCCAAAAGTTTTCCACTTCAGTAGCTTGGTTTGGACAAACTAAAAGTATTTTTAAATCATTCATAAATCAACTGTTTGTTTAAAAAAAATATTAGAAATGCCTAAATTGGATTTAAAAAAATTCAAATGCGTTTTTGCCTCCAATAAGGCAACTAACACACCGCAAAAACTGAAATGAGACATATTTAAAATGCCGCCATTCAGATGCTTGGATTTCCCTGTTTCGATTTCAAAAGAAAGGAGCGGCAGGAAAATAGCACTTATCCGTTCCTTTTTGAGCCCATACAGCATTGGATAATGCGTTACGTCGTTCTCCAACACTTTTGAGAGTTCGTTAAAAAACGCAAAAACCGCGTCGGATAGATAGAAACCATAACACCAATCTAATTTAGGCGTGTAATAATAATCTTCTTTCTTGCGTATTTCAAGCGTTTCAGCACCATGAGAGGGGTTATTGACATAACTTTTAGCCAAGAAAGTATCCATCTCGCCTTGATTTTGGATGGAATGGAATAAAAAATAGTTCCATTCTAAAATATCGGGACTCCAATTTCCTTTTTGCACTAATTGAGACTGAGAAAAGTCTTTTTCGATTTGTTCGGCAAAAAAACCTGATTTATCTTCTTTTTCGCCTCCAACAGCCCCCCGTTTTTTTTCTTTTTCATGGGATTCGCGTCCTTTTAGGGTCTTGTCAAACGTTGAAAAATC
>JBDLWG010000140.1:0-8014 GCA_039804385.1 Bacteroidota bacterium | reverse complement strand
TCACGAATTGGATTTGTTAAAAATTTCGTGAAAATTCGTGTAATTCGTGTCGGATTCACTACATTTGTTCTTCACTCAAAAAAAATAAAAGCTGTGGAAATTCATTTACCAATTATTTTGTCAAAAAGGTCTTGTGCAAAACAATTAATTGTTTTATTGACGTTATTCAGTTGTAACGAAACGCCCGCCCCCAAAAAAACAATGGATGCAACCCAACAATTGCATCAATTACATCAAAAATTAACCGATATTATCATTACAGATATTTTCACGCCACCCGTTGCGAGCCGTATCTATGCGTACACTTTTTTGGCGGCTTACGAAGCGGGCAAATTCACACAACCGAATGCGCCTTCTATCGCCGCTTCCTTGAAAGATTTCGACGCAATGCCCGTTCCCGAAACAGGAAAAACGTATGATTTTCAGTTAGCATCTATCAAAGCATTTTGCGCGGTTGCTCCAAAAGTTATCTTTTCGACTCAAGAAATGGCGCAATTGGAACAGAAAAACCTTTCTGAATGGCAGAAAATGTTATCGGACTCGGTTTTTAAGCGTTCGATTACCTTTGGCGAACAAGTGGCAGCCGTGATTATCAAACGATTGAGCAACGATAATTATAAAGAAACACGCGGCATGGAACGTTACGAAGTCAAAAATAATGCGACTGGAAGATGGGTTCCGACTCCGCCCGATTATGCCGATGCCGTTGAGCCGCATTGGGCTAAAATGAAAACTTTTTGTTTAGATTCGGCGAGTCAATTTCGACCTGTACCGCCGCCTGCGTATGAAGTTAAAAAAGGTAGTTTGTTCCAAAAGGAAACGCAAGAAGTTTATGATTTATCTAAATCATTGACAGACAATCAAATGGATATCATTTCTTTTTGGGATGACAATCCATTTGTTTCCAAACACAAAGGTCATTTAATGTTTCAAGATAAAAAAATGACTCCTGGTGGACATTGGTTAGCGATTTGTCAACTGTTTTTAAAGCAACAAAAAGTTGGTTATTATCCTACATTACGCACTTACGCATTAACATCTATTGGTATTTATGAAGCGTTTTTGAGTTGTTGGGAAGCGAAATATCATTATGCCCTTTTGCGCCCCGAAACGGTCATTAGTGAAACGATTGAAAAACAATGGCATCCGTATTTGGTTACGCCGCCGTTTCCTGCGTACACGAGTGGGCATAGCACGATTTCAGCCGCCGCCGCGACTATTTTAACGAATGTTTTTGGTGATAATCAATCTTTTACAGATACGACAGAAGTTGCATATGGATTGCCGATTCGGTCGTTTAAGTCGTTTCAAGAAGCCGCTTTAGAGGCTTCGGAAAGTCGGATTTTGGCAGGGATTCACTTTCGTTCGGATTGTGTAAACGGGAATCAGCAAGGCAAGAAAGTGGGCGATTGGGTGCTTAATCGAATCAAGAATTAAGGAGTTTTATAAAAAATATTTAAAATAATATGACAGCTTATAGCATTGAAAATACAACGAATACAGATATGAATTTTATATACTATTTGTTTGAATCAGCGATTGCTTATCAACAACGTAAAAAAACACCTGTTTGGAAATCGTATGACAAACAAGTGATTCAGCAAGATATTGACTTGAAAAAACAATATAAAATTGTGATTGACCAACAAATTGCTTGTATTTTTAGCATTTGTCAAGATGATTTATTGGATAGGCTTATTTGGCGGGAAAAAGACAAGAGAGATGCCGTTTATTTGCATCGAATCGTTGTGAACCCCAATTTTAAAGGGCAAAAGCATTTTCAAAAAATATTTAATTGGGCAATTGCGTATGCACAATCCAAAGGATTGTCGCATATTCGCATGGATACTTGGGCAAATAATCCAGAAATCATTGCATATTACCAAAGTTTTGGGTTTATTTTCCTTGAAAATTTTAAACTTTCGGATAGCCCTGATATTCCCATTCAAAATAGAAACCTTGATTTAGCTTTATTAGAATTTAAATTATAAATATAGACAATTTCAGAGTCGGGAAATTTATTTTTCCGCGAATCACGGAAAATAAATTTCCCGACTCCGAAATTGTCTATGATTTTTTTAAAAAAGTTCCCAAAAATCCCGTTTCTTTGCGGTTTTTAGTTTGTGTAGATTGCACAATAACCCTTTTAATTATCATGCACACATATCAGATTGACAAACAATACGCCAAACCAGTTGCTTATTTCAGCATGGAATTTGCCGTACACCAGCCGCTCAAAATTTATAGTGGTGGATTGGGCTTTTTAGCGGGTTCGCACATGCGCAGTGCCTATGCTTTGGGACAAAATTTGGTCGGAGTCGGCATCCTTTGGAAAACAGGCTATTATGACCAAATTCGCAAACCGGATGGCTCGTTAACAGCCGATTTCCGTGTCAAATATAACAATTTTTTAAAAGATACGGGTGTAAAAGTCAAAATCAAATTCCAAGAACGGGATTTAACGATTAAAGTTTGGAAACTCGAATCGGACACTTTTCAAACGGCTCCGCTTTTATTGCTCAGTACGGATACGCCCGAAAATACGCGGTTCAATCGCACGATTACAGACCGTTTGTATGATAATGATAAATTAATTCGCTTGGCGCAATACATGGTTTTGGGTATCGGCGGCGCGAAAGCGTTGGAAGCCCTTGGTTTTCAACCTGAAACGTATCATTTAAATGAAGCACATCCTTTGCCAGTTGCGTTTTGGTTGCTTGACAAGTACAAAGGCGATTTAGCGGCGGTTAAACAACGTTTGATATTTACCACGCACACACCTGAAGACGCGGGTAATGAACGCAGTGATTTTGAATTGATTCAAAAAACAGGTTTTTTAGCGGGTGTTGACCCTAAAAGCATTACACATCTTTGGGAAAGTGAGGAAAAAACCTTCAATCATACCTTAGTGGGGCTTCGGATGTCGAAATTGGCAAATGCTGTATCGAAATTGCATGGCGAAGTTTCTCGAGATATGTGGAAAGATGCTAAAGCGATTTGCCCTATCACGCACATCACGAATGCGCAAAAGAAAAGTTATTGGGTTGACCCGATTTTGGAAGAAGCGTTGCAAACCGATAATGATGAATTGCTTTTAAGCCGTAAACGCGAGTTGAAAGCTGCTTTTTTCCAAGAAGTGGAAGACCAAACAGGCAAAAAACTCGACCCAAATGTGTTAACCTTGGTTTGGGCGCGTCGTTTTGCTGGTTACAAACGGGCAGATATGATGTTGACGGACATCAAACGATTCAAAAGAATTGTTTTAAATGCGAAACGTCCTGTACAAGTGATTTGGGCGGGTAAACCGTATCCATTCCATTTTGAGGCAATTGACCAATTCAATGCCATGCACAAAGTGTTGTTAACCATCCCGAATTGCACGATTTTGGTGGGTTATGAATTGCGTTTGTCGCGGTTGATGAAATATGGTTCGGATATTTGGGTGAATAATCCACGTTATTCGCGGGAAGCGTCTGGCACAAGTGGGATGACGGCGGCGATGAATGCGAGTGTCAATTTTTCCATTAATGATGGTTGGATGCCCGAATTTGCAAAAGATGGCGAAAATTGCTTTTTGATACCACATTTAGACCATCATTTGCCCCTCGAAACGCAAGATGAACATGATACCAATGCATTATACGATATTTTGGCAAAAAAAATCGTTCCAATCTATTACGATAAGCCGAAACAATGGTTGAAAATCGTCAAACAATCCATGAAGGATGTATCGCCGATGTTCGATTCAGATAGAATGGCGGCTGAATATTATACAAAATTGTATTTGAGCGCGTAGAAGGTAACGTCGTTGAGGTTGAAACGCTATCGTTACCCACAGAATTATTATTTAACCCAAAGTGCGGCACGTTGTAACGTGTCACACGTTTTTCCACCGATTCGTTTGAAATTGAAAATAAAAATTCGAGCCCAAAGTGCGGCACATTGCAATATACCGCACTTTTTTTCCACCGATTCGGTTGGAACTGAAAATCAATATTGAGCAGAGCGTGCGGCAAGTTGCAACTTGCCGCACATTTTTTAACCGATTCTGTTTTTAGCAAAAAGCAATGTAACTTGTAATTATTTCGGATTTAAAGTCAATAATTTCATAAATACAAAATACATATACATAGTTCATTGTTATTTTTTTTGAAATAAAATTTTGTTTGAATATTTAATTTCAATTTAAAATTTCTATTTTTTTTTTTTTTTAGTTATAAAAATGGGCAATTTCATATCACATTCCTTCAAGAGAGGTTTTATGTTTTTTTTCGGTATATCTTTGTACCATCATTTAAATAATTCTTTTTTTAACTATTAAAAATAAATACAATGAACTTACGTGGATTCTGCGCAGCTGATTTTGGAGCCGGCTCACCCACTCAAACCTGTACCGCAACATGGGCGATTTCAACTGTAGCCGATGTGCGTTCTCTCAACTTCCAACTGCATGGGGATGCTTGCGCCTCGGCTTGGGAACTGGCTAAATCAAAAATCATCAAAGCGCAAAAAACAAAAGCGCAAACCTATCAAGATGTTGGGAATCGGATTCCTGCATCCCAAAAAGGACTGAACAAACAGCAAGGCATTAAAGATAATGTGAATACTTCAGGAAAAGATATCGTAGGCATTTGTCAACTGCCCTTGGATTCAGCACGAGAGGCGGTTGGTTGGGCTAAAGCTAAAAATGTAGGAGCTGCGTTCATGGCAGAGCGAGGCATTTTGCCAAATGCCCTTTTCTTGACTCCCGCCTATTTAGGAAGAATTTTAGAGATTTTAGATAATGGAAATACGATACCTCCTAATACTGCTTGTTTAGATAAAAAGCGATTGGTTTTTGCAAGTTACAATGCGGGACCAGCTACTTTAAAATTAGCAATTACCGCTTGTCTAAAAGTCAAAAAAGAAATACAATGGTCTGATGCTGCATTTCAAAATTGTTTAGCAAGCGTATTAGTTAATTTAGCAGCGAATGTCGGATGGAATCCTGCAAAAAAACTCATAGAAGTAAACAATTACATAAAATTCATTGAAAAAAGACTTCAATAAATGAATCAAGGAATCAAAATCATTAGTTTCTTGTGCTTCGGGCTCTTTGGGCTGCAATGTCAACAAAAACCGAACCCGCCGAGCAAACGGGTTGTGGACCCGACGGATTATTGTGATGTCATGCAGGATAGCATTGACCTAATCATGGCAGCAAAAGATAAAAGTGCCTTGCGGGAAGGGTTTGAAAAACGAATCCGTTTTTTTAACATTGCTAATTTTTATCTATGTATGAAAAAGTGCGCGATTCCATGGGGTAGCAATCCTTTAAATAAGCCTTTATTGAAGACACTCGGCTCTTGCAACATTCCACGGACCAAAAGTCCTTATTCCTTATTGCAGAAAATCTGCATGGATGCAGTACCCGATAATGTAGCCTTATTTACGTTGGATTTCGCTCAAAAAGATAGCAGCGTCTTGATAGTCAGTAGTTGTCTCGGAGATTGGATCGGTACGAAAGGAGAATCGACGAATTATGGGATTGTTTTTTGCTTTAAACAATCGAACTCTAAATATGAATTACAAGATATCATTTTGGGGCGATTAGGGGGATTTGATGTTGCTAAAAACAACCAATTGATGCCTCTTATCATTGGAAGGACTCTTGGCGAATATGATTCTCAGGTACCCGAGATGGTTGAAACGCGCTTTCGATGGAATGGAAATCATTTGCAGGCGGATGCGCTTATCAGTGCGCACATCAGCCGTTCAAGCGACCCTGTTTTGACTGTAGCGGATTTGAAAAAAAAAGGACTTTATGACCACTTGCAAAAAATGTATGTGGCAAATGATACGATCATAGACCAAACGGTTGGGATTCACTATCCATTCCGAGGGGTTTTATTGGAAAAACAATATTGAACCCAACGTGCCGCACGTTTTTTCATCGATTCGGTTGAAATTGAAAATAAAAATTTGAGCCCAAAGTGCGGCAAGTTGCAACTTGCCGCACTTTTTTCAACCTTGCAACTTGCCGCACTTTTTCAACCGATTCGTATTTATTTATCATTTTACATTTTGCTGATGTCGAACCGATTCATCATGAATCGCTGTAAAAATTTGTTTAATGCAATCAGCACTTAAATCCATCGCTTCCCCCTTTTCAATGACGGCTTGCAAGAGTTCCTGCCAACGTCCAAGTTGTACGATTGGGATGTTATTTTCTTTTTTATACGTGCCAATATGTTGTGCAATCTCCATGCGGCGCGACAATAATTGTAATAAAGATTGGTCTATTTCGTCCAATTGATGCCGCAAATGCGACATCGGATATCCATTGTTTTGGGTTAAAACCTTAGAAGGATTCATTGCTTTTTTGAATAAATTTTTATTTAAAAAAATATAAAAAATTGATTTTCAACATGATACGCTGTTTCGTGATACACCGTTTGGAGGGTTTCAAACCCTCCAAACGGTATAGTCGTTCTGTTTTAATCCAAATTTTTAGATGGAATATGATACGCTAAAACACCTGCGACCAACAAAGGCAACGAGAATAGATTAAACCGTTCCGCTATCGTAAACCCATTATCGGACAAGATGCCAAATAATGCGGGACCTAAAATCGCCCCAAACCGCCCTACGCCCATTGCCAAACCGACACCTGTACTCCGAATCGCACTCGGATACACCCGCGCTGCTATCGGATAAAAGCCATTGAATCCGCCTTGTACGAAGAAACCTATCAGCAAAGTCATTAAAAAGATTAAAGTATAATCTAATTTGAAATTGCCATAAACCACCATTGCGCCAAAGGCTATTGTCATAAAACTCAATAATAAATGGCGTAAACCCAATTTTTTGGCTAATAATCCAAATCCGACCGTTCCCAGTACCGCACCCAAATTTAAAATGGTGCCGACATAAGTTGCGGTTTTGGCATCCATCCCTGATGTTTTAGCAATTTTAGGAATCCAACTCAATAAGGTGTAAAGCGTCAAAAAACCAAAAAAGATGGCTACCCAAAGTATCATTGTTGATAATTTGTATTCAGGTGTAAACAAAGCACTTATGGGTACAGAGGCTTCTTTTTGAGGTTTTTCAGGGAGTGATTCAATCCCTTCATGTCCCATTTTTTTCAATAAAGTATTGATTTGAGCATGAGCATTTTCAGGTTGTTCCTTGCCCAAAAAGGCTAACGAATTGGGCATATAGACCACTACCAACACCAACATCAAGGTCGAAATGATGCCCGCAATCAAAAAAGCAAACCGCCATCCATGCATTGGCACTGCCCATGCCACAAAAAAACCAGTCAATATCGCGCCCACAGGCCAGCCGGCTTGTATCAATCCGACATTGAAATCGCGGTTTTTGGCATTGGAAAATTCGGAAGCAGTACTTGCCATAGTTGGTAAAATGCCGCCAATGCCTAATCCTGTCAGGAAGCGCAAAGCCAATAATTGCCCATACGCGTTGACGAAATAAACGCCTAACATCCCTGCTGAAATGAGTATTAAAGAGGTAATGAACATGTATCTGCGCCCAATTTTGTCGCCGAGTGGGGCTAAAAAGAAACAGCCGAGCGTCATTCCAGCCAAACCTGCACTGAAAATGTAGCCCAAAGCAGCATCGCTTAACGCCCATTCTTTGGCAATATCGCTGCTCGTGAACGAGACGACTAAGACATCTACGCCGTCATTCATATTCAATACGAAACAAATGCCAACTATAATCATCTGATAAACAGACATTTGGCTATTGTCAATCAACGATTTGAGTTGGTCTTGGAGATTTTCGTAACTTGTTATTTTCATGCTAATAACGATGTTTGAAACATATCGTCCCGATTCGTAAAAGAACGATTATGTCGTATGTACTAATAATTTAATGCAACAGAATGAACCGATTTATCAACCGCAAGATTATCTTCTTTGAATTTGGCGGGCGAAGTATTCGCTTGTTTTTTGAAAAAACGACAAAAATAACTCACATCTTTAAATTCTAATTGGTGCGCAATCTCTGAAAT
>JBDLWG010000139.1:0-5336 GCA_039804385.1 Bacteroidota bacterium | reverse complement strand
CGATTTCTTGTTATGAAGGTTATTTTGTCAAAGGCGGCAGCATTGAATTGGGCGAAGCGAGTACGCGGGCAGTGGTTCGGAGTGATGTAGCTATTTTGTTAGCGGATTATTTTATTACGGTGATGAATAAATTGTTATAATAAAATAGGGAATGCTTTTTGCCCAAAAATCAATATCTTTGCATAAAAATTGCATAAAAATCAATTATTGGGTATGATAATAGAGTTTTCAATTACCAATTTTCGTTCTATTCATCAAAAGCAAGTCTTTTCGATGGAGGCGAATGCTGCCCGAAGCAAAGCGGATAACGTTTTTGAACAACCCATTTCTAACGGCGAAAAAGTTTCTTTGACAAAAGCTGCTGTCATTTATGGTGCAAATGCGTCTGGAAAATCTAATTTGGTACGCGGTTTACAGGCGTTGCAAACCCTTGTTACCAATTTTATTCCTGATATTGGCGAACCCATTAAAAGTTATAACCCTTTTTTGTTTGATAAAAAATCGGCAAAAGCAGACACCTCCTTTGAATTAATTTTTATTAAGCATAAAGAAAAATATCGATATGAGATTACGTTTAATCAAGAGGAAATTATAAAAGAGACGCTTCTTTCTTATCCCAAAAAACAAGCACGGACTTTATTTACACGTCCATTTGAGAAAAATGAAAAAGATCCAAATTTGCATATCGGTCGTTTGGGCAAGGAATTGGGCAACAAAAAGTATAAAATACATAAAAAATTGCCTTTATTGGCGTTATTTGGGAGTGCGCAGGAGTATCATACGGTGATTTCGATTGTTTATTCGTATTTTAAAGAATTAGTTATTTTTGTTTCGCCTCATTTTTTTGTGAATCCGCGCTTGCCGCAACTTGAAAACGAATTAGAAAAAAACAAATTAGAACGACTCATTCGGGCGTGTGATACGCAAATTCAAGGTTTACGCATCGTGGAAATGGCTAAAGCGGATTCAGAAAGTGCGCTATCACGGACGAACCAAGATTTATTGGCAAAACATACGGTGTTTGATGAAGGTAAAATGAGTGGTTTGTATGAATTACCGTTTAATGAAGAGTCGCTTGGTACGAATCGGCTTTTGGGATTGGGTCATTTTATTTTGAAAGCGTTGGAAAAAGGCAATTTGATTGTATTTGACGAATTAGATAGTAGTTTACATCCATATGTTGCTCGTTTTTTAGTGAAACTTTTTTTTAATACCATCAGTAATCCAAACAATGCTCAATTGATTTTTACAACACATGAACCGAGTTTATTAGATAAAGATTTATTGCGAGCAGACCAAATTTGGTTTACAGAGAAAACGCCACAAGGGGCAACTGAATTTTTTTCAGCCCAAGATTTTGACGGCGTGCGTGAAGATATGCCGTTTGATAAATGGTACATGGAAGGAAAATTTGGCGCAATACCCCATATTTCTGAAATCGAATATATCTTTGGCAATGGCAAGACGCATTAAACAATTTGAAAAGGTTTTGCTTATTGTTTGTGAAGGAACTGCTACGGAGCCGCAATATTTTCGTTGGTTGGTGGAAAATAAATCAAATAATATTTGGAGTAGGGTTGAAATTCGAGATAATACAACTTTGCCAGATGATATTTCATTTCAAAAACCGACTGAATTAAGCGGTGGCAAGACGCGCCCAACTCGACAATTAAAGTTTGAAAACCCAAATAAGCGAAAAGATAATCAACGAAATGTTTTAGAAGAATTGTTAATTTACTTGTATGGGAATGTTGAAGGCATTAAGAAATACAAAGATGTGCAAGCAGTTCCGCTTCGATATGTAGCGTTGACGCAATGTTATGATGAATTATACAAAGGTATTTACGACGAACTTTGGGCGGTTTTTGATAAAAATGGGCATACACATCATCAAGAAGCCTTTGAATTGGCTAAAAAAGGTGTCAATGGCAAAAAAACATATATTGGTTTTTCGAGTCGGTCGTTTGAGGAATGGATTTTATTACATTTTGAAAAAAATCAAATAAAATTTGAAAAAACGACTTGTGCATTATGTGAAGACAAAAGAAATCAAACAAGTTGTCATGGTAAAATCTGTTTAGTTGGTTATCTTCGCACGCATTATTTGCCGAACTATGCGAAAAGTAATAAAAATAATAATTTGAATGAATTAATGCAAACATTATTTGACAAACAAAATATTGCTTTTGAAAATGCTGCATGGTTACGAACCCAAATGCAATCTGAATTAAAAGAAAAAGAGGAGAAAATATATCTGCTGAATCCATATACGGATTTGGATATGTTGGTAAAAAAAATGATTGGTTTTTAAAATAAAATTTTGTAAATAGCGATATAATTATATTAATAATGAAAATATTAGGTGATACGCAACATAAAGTTTTTCAAGGGGATGCGCTTCAGGTACTTCAATCCGAAATACCTGACTATTCTATTGACTTGATTTTTGCAGACCCGCCTTATAATATTGGTAAAAATTTTAATGGACACGCTGATAAATGGGAAACAGAAACCGCTTATTTGAATTGGTGTTATGAATGGTTGCAATTATGTCTTGACAAGTTGAAACCAAATGGCAGTTTTTATGTGATGACAGCGACTCAATTCATGCCTTATTTCGACCTTTTTTTGCGGGATAAAATGGATATTCTTTCAAGGATTGTTTGGTCTTATGATAGTTCGGGCGTGCAGGCAAAAAACTATTATGGTTCTATGTTTGAACCGATTATATATAGTGTTAAAAACAAATCTAATTATACATTCAATGCGAATGATATTTTAGTAGAGGCGAAAACGGGTGCGAAACGAAAGTTAATCGACTATCGAAAAGACCCGCCACAACCGTACAATACCGAAAAAGTACCCGGAAATGTTTGGGATTTTGGGCGAGTGCGTTACCGAATGCCCGAATATGAAAATCATCCGACGCAAAAGCCGATTGCTTTGTTAGAACGCATCATCAAGGCGAGTTCCAAGGAAGGCGATGTCGTTTTAGACCCTTTTTCGGGAACTTTTACAACTTCTTTTGTGGCAAAATCGTTGAATCGGCGTTCTATTGGAATCGAATTACAGGATGAATATGTTAAAATTGGATTGCGGCGATTGCTTTTTGAACCTTGATTCAAAAAAAATGATTGATTTTTTAAAATAAAATTTTGTAAATAATAAAATTATCAAAATAATATGATTCGTGCCGTCCATGTCCGCAAATCTTTTGGAGAAACGGAGGTACTCAAAGGTATCACCACCGATTTTGAAACTGGCAAAACCAATCTGATGATTGGTCGAAGCGGCGCGGGTAAAACCGTTTTATTAAAACTATTAGTTGGATTACAAACGCCGACTTCTGGAGAAATTTGGTATGATGATGTGCTGTTTAGCCAACTCGACTCCAAAAAAATGCGGGCGATTCGCATGCAAATTGGTATGTTATTTCAAGGTTCTGCCTTATTTGACTCGTTGACGGTGGAGGAAAATATTCGATTTCCATTGGATATGTTTACCACAATGACCAAAAATGAAAAAGCAATTCGGGTCGATTCGTGTTTGGAACGCGTCAGTTTGGGCGGCGGAGCCAATCACAAAAAGTTTGCTGCTGAACTTTCGGGCGGGATGCAAAAACGCGTAGGCATTGCGCGAGCGATTGTGATGAATCCAAAATACCTTTTTTGCGATGAACCCAACTCGGGATTAGACCCCAAAACGTCGATTGTTATTGACGAATTGATTCAAAGTATTACAATTGAAAATAATATTACAACCGTCATCAACACGCATGATATGAATTCGGTGATGGAAATTGGCGATTGCATCAATTTATTGTATCAAGGCGAACTCGTCTGGCATGGCAATAAATCGGAAGTATTGGAAAGCAAACACCCTATTTTACAAGATTTTGTGTTTGCATCGCCCTTCTTGAAGCGTTTAAGAGAGAAAGCCTTTGGTTATTAAACAAATTTTTTAACTTAATTTTTTAAAAAAAATGGACAATCAAAAAAATCGTTTTAAATTAGCCGAAACCTTTGACGCAAAGGGGCAACATGTCAGTCCGATTTTGCGGGCGGGCGTTAAAAACTATTTGATTGATATTGACGGCACGATTTGCGATGATGTGCCGAATGAAGAACCGGAACGCATGGTGACGTGTCTGCCGTACCCTGACGCGCTCAAAATTTTGAACAAATGGTATGATGAGGGTCATATCATTACGTTTTTCACGTCGCGCACCGACGAACATCGGGAAATTACAGAAACGTGGTTAAGAAAACATGGTTTCAAATATCATGGCATCTTGTTGAACAAGCCAAGAGGCGGTAATTATCATTGGATTGACAATCATATCGTAAAAGCGACTCGTTTCAGAGGCAAATTTACCGATTTGGTGGTCAAAACCCATGAAATTGAAGTTTTTCAAGAGCATTAATGGACTTGGATTGATTGGATTATCTGATAACAATTCAAATAATCCAATCAATCCAAGTTAAAATTATCGTTGCCGAATGGTCGTTTCAATTTCTTCATATTCGGTAAAATACTCAGGCGATTGCACTTTGTGCGATTGATTTAAATCCAATCCTTCTTGGAATCTATCTTGCATCCGCGATTGGAAATTTGCCGTCATACTTGCCATCCGCCGTTTCGCTACCGCCTTCAATAATAACCATAAGGCTACTACGGGCGCGGCAAAAAACGAAAAACTCGCATACAAAATACCGCGTAATATATCGGTTTGAAAAGCAACACCTATCATTTTAAAATGATTTGTAATTACCTTATAATCAATGAATAAAGTGGCAATAACCATAATTGGGAATGCCCACCAAAGGAGGCTTAGAAAGCCTTTTATAACATAAAATCCAAGTAAAACGATGCCGACCAAAATGAGTAAACCCGTGATACCTGCGAATGGATTATGGCGCGATGATGTCTGCATAATGTGCCTTTTTTTTAAAAAATTGGGAATTGATTTTAATGGTTAACCGCAAACCAGCTTAAATAGTTTGGTTGCGCGGGCAAAATACGACGAATCTATGTATTTTCAAGATTAATTTTTTTTTAGGCGGATTCCAAAAAAGATTAGAACTTTGCAAATCGTTTCCTTTTTTATAGACCATAAAATAATTCAACATGTATATATTATTGATTTCCATTGTAATAGGCATTTTTTTGGCAATGCTTTTTTTTAATGTTTATTTTCGGATGAAAGTTTTTAAAGTGTATGGGCGATTGGTGCGGGCGGAAGTGGAGTTTGACGCGTCCCACCTTTTCAATACTGAAAAAATGGCAACTGAAATTTTGCCCAAATATCCTGCTCATCAAGCCGATATTTTGACTTT
>JBDLWG010000138.1:0-5684 GCA_039804385.1 Bacteroidota bacterium | reverse complement strand
TTATATGCAAAAGGATATGAATATATCACGCCAAACTTGCTGAAACAACATCTTTTGCCCAATTTACCCGAACGCGCTTGTTGGAATCTATTAAATCGAATCGCAGAAAAACAATATTTTGAAGAAAGCAATTATTCAAAAGATTGTTTCAAATTAAGCGATTTAGGCAAAAAATGTATTGAATCGAAATCTATTTGGGTAGGCGAAAAAGGCATTTATAATTTATATTTTACAGAAAGTCCGTTCGTAAATCAACAAATAATTGCTGTAACACAAGTGGAATCAAACGCAGCGCAGGATAGTAGAAAAGCGCAATTGATACATTCAAATGATATTAAAGCGTTAGAAAAAAAGAGTATTCAAATAAAAAATATTGATAATCAGCACAATACGTATAAAATAGAAAATTATTATATTGAAGCAATAGACAATCAATATTTTCGGTTGCCAGACGAAGATTGGGATTTGCAATGTGTGGCGAAACCAAATGCTACGGTTGAGTTGCATTTGGTTTCGGGAAGAAATAAATATGAATGTTTATTAGCGACCGATTATCAATCCTTGCGCAGTGAAATGTTGAAACATCAATTTAATTCAGATTATAATTCATATCACAATTGCATTTTTACTTCTTTTGATATAACTCGATTGACGTTTTTAAGGGATGTGATCATTCAAGATTTTCATTTTTGGGGTGAAAAATTTGAACCAACTCAACTGTTTAAAGTACAACATCGTCCAAAAACGATTGAAGATGCCCAAAAATGGTATCACCAAATGTTGGAAAACAAGATTTCAAAATATTATACGAATGAAATGTTTGAAATCGAATCAGAAAAGGGTAAAAATATATTTCAACCCTATTTTAATTTGCCATTATTGTTAAGACAGGATTTAATCCAAACATTCAATAATACGAAAGATGATTTTTATCTAAAAGCGAAATTAGAAACGATTGATTTTTTAACTTATTAATCAACAAATTGTTATGCAATCATTTAGTAAAACGATGACCATTCCAAGTGATACCATTTTAGAAAATATTTTCATACAAAATAATGAATGGAATCCTGCAAATATAGAAAAACAAACATTGGTTCAATCTGGAAAAGACGAGATTTTATTTAAAAAAACACTTTTGTTGATTCAATCCGCCCGAGAAATAATTTGTTTGCAATCTTTTTTAATTCAAGATAGCACACTCATTGATGAATTGGTGAAAGCACGCGAACGCGGCGTGAAAATTTATATTACGAGCGCGGCGGAAGTCCGTTTAAAGCCACAAATGTGTGCGGAGGTAGAGCCTGATTTTATCCAAAAGGATTATAGTAAAATGCTCAAAGACAAATTTGTAGGCAATTTTCTACATCGTTCTGCGGAATCGCTGCATGCCAAATATATCGTAGTGGACGGTAAAACGAATCCACGAGGTATGATTTTTACCAATAATTTTACAGAAAACGGCTTTTTTAAAAATCCTGAAATCGCTGTTGAATTAAATAGCGATCAAGCAAGTGCGTTATTTAAACTTTTTGTATTTTATTTTTGGGAGAAAACGACCGCCGAACAAAATGGATTCGATGAGTTTACACCTGTGAAGCCATTTGAGCAATTTAAATTTCCAGCAACAAATGAGTTATTAATTGTTTCTGATAATCATAATTCATTGAAAAGCAATATTTTACAAGCAATTCAAAATGCAAAGTATGATATTTGTTTTTCTACCTTTAGTTTTGATAATCAGTATGAAATTGCACAAGCTATTTATGAAAGGCAAAAAGCAGGCGTTAAAATTAAAATATTTGCCCGTTTGAACGACAAATTATTGAAAACGGAGTTCAAAAAATATTTGGATGCAGGAGCAGAAATCTATTGTCATACGCACACACATGCAAAATTTTTAATAATTGATAATCAGAAAGCATACCTTTTGACAGCGAATTTTAGCAAAATCGATTTTGAATCCAGTTTTAATCTTGGCGTTTCTTTATCGGCGCATCAAACCCATTTTTTAAGTGAAATGGTGAATCAATGGGAAACACAAATGCATCAATGGATTGATAAACAATTAGTTAAAGATTCAAGTAAATATTATTCGTTCGATAATGGAAAATGGGCTTCTAAAATGGTTGACAATATTAAAACAGAGAAAGTACTTGAAAATGTACAAACAGTGAAACAATTGATAGATTTTGTTCAGAAAAAGCATACATTCAGTAATAAAAATTATCAAAAACAGCAGTTAACATTGGAAGTCAATATACAACCATTCAAAAAAGAAGTATTTGCAGAAAAAGAATATGAAGAAACGAATTACAAACAATTTGATGTAATTAAAGAATATTTGGTCATCGTTGAAAAAGACAAAAAAGGGATTGCAAAACCACCTATTAAGCAATTGAAAATGTCTATGGTTGTATTGCATTCAACATTTGATATATGGAATAGCTATACAGAATTGCTTGATTATCAAAATTTTATGATTAAATTTAAACAAAATGTAATAGATTTATGAATTACTAAAAATATCTTAGTAGATGACAAAAAGGAAATGTGGGTGATGGATGTACGGATTTCACGGATTTTCACACGATTTTCACGGATTTGGATATCTAAATCCGTGAAAACCGTGTGAAAATCCGTGAAATCCGTACATCCATCATCCTCAATTCCCTTTTTTTTATATAATAAGTAAAAATATATACAAATTGCGTTCATTCTGGCAGTGAGCGCAATTTGCACACCTAATAGAACAAAATCATTCAGTCCTGAAAGCCATCTAATTTTTGTTGATTATAAAAAACAATTTTTGTTTGATTTTATAACAAAACATACACAAATTTTGTATTTTTAGAAACCAAATTTATAAAATGCAATAAACGACATTGCTTTTATATTTTAAACGGCTATATATTGTTAACAGAATTTTATTTTTTGTATGTAAAAACAAAAAATGCAAATTGATATTTTCAAATTTTTTATGAACAATAAAAATGTATGTTTTTTTCTGAAAAAAAATTAGTAATTCTCCTTCGCATTAACCTATATTGCCCCAAAATTGGTACGAATCTAATTTAAAATAGAGTCGAATTATAAATATAAACCATTTCAAAACAAGGCGATACAAGCCAAAAAGGATTCCTAACGGGCGAAAAAACCGTTGTGAACCTTTTTAACCAAAACTTTTTGTTGTTAAAAAACAAACCATTATGATTGAAACCAATGTAAAATTAGTGGAACTGGACTTATTGGTTCAGGAGGGGAAATGGGTCGAAGCGGTTGAACGCTTTTTCGCCGATGATGTCAAGTCCTACTCGACGATGGCGGACATGACTTTGAATAAAGCCGAAAAAATACGGCGCAATCGTGAATTTATGGCAGGTGTTGACCGTGTTAACAAAATCACGTTACACAGCCATTCGATGGGCAATGAGGTGAGTCATTCCGAATTTACGTTTGATTTGAAAATGAAAGATGGGTCGAATTTCGTCATGAATGAAGTGATTCGTCGGATTTGGCGCGATGGAAAAGTCATCGATGAGCGTTATTTTCCGGGTGAAGAATCGAAAATGGCGGTTCAAACCAAATTTGTCAATGAAGCTCGAAAAATGCCGATTCAAATCAATATCGTGCATGAAGTGGCGGATATTGTGCAGAAAATCGTTGAAAAACCCGTGACTCACACGTTTAATTTGACCAAACAGGTGGCTGTTATCAATACGCAAACGGTTGAAAAACGCGTTCCATTGATTCAGCAAAAGGTGGTTGAAAAACAAGTGCCGCATCTTATCGTTTTGGAGGTTGAAAAACCTGTCATTACGGAGAAAATTGTGGAACGCCCTGTATATCACAACATCGAATTGACCCGTGAAAAACCTATCATCAATCAAAAAATCGTCGAAAAAGAAGTGCAACATGAGGTAACTGTCCTGCACGAAAAACCGATGATTCGGGAAAAGGTGGTTGAAAAAACGGTTCCACATGAAGTGGTGTTTACGGTGGAAAAACCTGTGATTACACGCCGTGCCATTGAAAAATCGGTGCCGCATGAGGTGACTTTTACCGTTGAAAAACCTGTGATTACCCAAAAAGCGATTGAAAAACCTGTTCAACGCGAAGTGACTTTTACCATTGAAAAAGCGGTTATCAATCATAAAACGATTGAAAAACCAGTCATAATAGAGGTTTTGAATGAAAAACGCGTTCCGACAACGCGTGAAATCACGGTTGAGAGAATGGTTCCAACCATGAAAGAGGTGTTTGTCGATAGACCGCTTGTAACGCAAAAAATGGTGGAACGTCCTGTTAATAAAGAGATTGTGTTGAATAGAGAAGTAGCAAATTACACGGAGAAAATCGTGGAAAGGCAAGTGCCTATCGTGCGCGAAAAGGTGGTTGAAAAGCAAGTCGTGTATGAAGTCATTGTTGAAAAGGAAATCCCTGTGCGCCGCGAAGTGATTATTGAGCGCGAAGTGCCTGTGATTGTGGAGAAAATTGTGGAAAAACGCGTCGAAATCATCAAGGAAAAAATCGTGGAACGCCCTGTCGAGCGCGAAGTGATTATTTATAAAGATGTTCCCGTCATTAAATATAAGGTTGTGGAACGTCCTGTTGAGCGCGAAGTCATTATTTATAAAGAAGTGGCGGTTATCAAAGAGAAAATCGTTGAGAAAAAAGTCGAGCGCGAAATCATTATTGAGGTGGAAGTGCCTGTGATGAAGCAAACGATTGTGGAGAAAAAAGTCAATCATGATACAGTGGTTGAAAAAACAGTGCCTGTGGAACGCACGATTACGTTGAAACGCGATGTGGCGAAAATTAAAGAAGAGTTTGTCGAAAGACAAGTGCCTGTGCTTCAACAGAAAATGAATGAGAAAAAAGTGAACTATACGATTGTAACAGAGAAGGAAATCCCTGTGAATCATACGGTTGAGTTGAAAAAAGAAGTGCTCGTTTTGACGGAAAAGGTCAAAGAAGTGCCTATCAAAGTTGAAATCGAAGTACCAAAAGCGGTGGTGACAGAGGTGAAAGTGGAAAAATTAGTCCCATCTTTCAAAGAAGTGATGGTGGAACGCCCTGTTCAATTGATTAAAGAAGTGGTGAAAGATGTGCCTGTAGAACGCATCATTGAGTTGCGCCGCGAAGTGCCTGTGATTAAAGAAGTTTATAATGATGTGAAAGTAGATAAAACCATTTCGTTTAACCGCGAAGTGCCTGTTATCAAAGAGGTGGCGAATGAGGTAAAAGTGGATAGAACGGTGTCATTTAACCGCGAAGTGCCTGTGATTAAGGAAGTTATGAATGAGGTAAAAGTAGAACGTCAAATCCCTGTTCGCCGTGAAAAAGCGGTGATTAAGGAAGTGGTGAACGAAGTAATCGTGAATAAAACCATTCCTGTTATGCACGAAGTTGCTAATGTTAAGCATAATATCGTGGCGAAAACGGTTGACCATGTAATTGCTGTTCAAAAACAAGTAGCAAATATCCAAGAACGCATTACGGAAAAACCTGTTTTGATGGAGATTATGGTGGATAAAATGGTTCCTGTTAGAAAGGAAATCAATGTTGAAAATGAAGTATTGGATTTGAAACAAAATATTGTCAACAAACCTGTGGTGCGCGAAATTACGTTGACACGGGAAGTGCCGCAAATTCAAGAACGACATATTGAGAAAAATGTGCCT
>JBDLWG010000137.1:0-14333 GCA_039804385.1 Bacteroidota bacterium | reverse complement strand
AATCAAACAGGTTGTGATGATGCGGTGGTTGAAATCAAGGTACATTGCGATAGAGGTTTGACGATATACAATGGCGTTTCGCCCGATGGAGATGGTTCCAATGACCGATTCACGATTTTGGGCATTGAAAATTATCCGAATAATCAATTATCGATATACAGTCGTTGGGGAACGATGGTTCATGCGCAAACAGGCTATAAAAATGATTGGGATGGAACTTGGAATAATAAAACATTGCCAATTGGGACGTATTTCTATCGATTGGACTTAGGAGATGGCACCTTTATCACAGGATATATGCAAATTGGACGCTAAATTTAAAAGGGATTGAATGATGAAAGCGGCTGTCTGTGGAAGGCAGCCGCTTTTTTGCGTTTCGTAGTCGGGAAATTTATTTCCCGCGATTCGTAGATTGTAATCAGCCGTTTCCACTTTGAAAAATTTTTGAAATAGGATGCTGATGATTTCAACGATTTTAAGGATAAGTGGTTTCGGTAAAAGAATCGACAAAAAATCAAACAGGATAAAAGATTGATTTCCAATGGAGTATAACGTTTGGAGGGTTTCAAACCCTCCAAACGTTGTCGATTATTTAAAATTAACTACTTATTTTCAGTTGAAGAGCGCAAATTTTAACTGAAAAGATCCTTTTTATCCTTAAAATCATAAGCATCCTATTTCAAAAATTTGCCAAAGCGGAAATTGCTGGATTGTAATCTTGACGAATTTAATATACTGATTATCAATTTATTACAATTATTTTTTGAAAACAATATTTTCATAAATATCGCTCAATTCAAGGGCAATGTTTAAGGAATTTAAATGGATAGCGGCAGACAACTCTTTCACAAGGGTATCGCGCCAAACATTCGGTGCTTGGCGGAAACGGGTCTCAATCAAGCATTTTTCGGGTTCAATCAACACATATTCTTGAAACGAATCTAAGGTTTTATACTCTACAAATTTTTCGGTTCGGTCATATTTACGAGTACTTTTGGACAAAATCTCCACAATTAGAATCGGATTGGTCAATAAAACTTGATTGCCATCCCAATATTCAGGTGCTTCGACCACGACTAATACATCTGGATACAATCCAAAATTGAGCGCGGGCAAATAAACAATTTGTTGTCCACCCATGACTAAATATTTTTTATCGGCTCCTTTTAACGCGTTTTTCAAAGCTGCGCCAACGTTCATCGTGATAAGATTGTGAGGACCTTTTGCCATTGGAAGTTTGGTAATGATGCCATTGTAATATTCATGCAGGGCGTTGGAACGCTCTTCGCGGCGCAAATATTCCGCAAGGGTATAAGGACGCGGCTGCTTAACTGCTTTCAATACAGCAAGCGGATGAACGGGAAGTAGGGTAGTGGCACTTTGCATGATGGTTGCTTTATTTTTTGATATTTTAACCCAAAAGTAGGCTTTTCGTTGAAAATATCAAAATTTTTTACTCAAAAACATGTAATTTCGCCCTAAATAACTGAAATTTGTTTTAAAATGATTACTCAAAAATCGGTACAAGAGATTCTGGATGTCGCTCGCATTGAAGAAGTAGTGGGCGATTTCATTGCATTGAAGCGGCGTGGCGCGAATTTATTAGGACTTTGCCCATTTCACAATGAAAAAACACCTTCTTTCAATGTCTCGCCTGTGCGCGGCACGTTCAAATGTTTTGGTTGCGGAAAAGGGGGCAATGCGGTCAATTTTTTAATGGAACATGAAAGTTTGAGTTATCCTGAAGCGTTGCGGTGGATAGGCAAACGGTATAAAATTGCCATTGAGGAAACCGAAATTTCCAAAGAATTTTTAGAAGAAAAGCGTACCGCCGATGGCTTGTACGCGGTGAATGAGTATGCTTTAAAATATTATCAAACCATTTTGTTTGAAACCGATGCGGGCAAAAGCATTGGTTTAAGTTATTTCAAACAACGCGGTTTCAATGAAGAAACGGTGCGCAAATTTGGATTGGGTTTCGCGCCTGAAACCAAAGATGCGTTTACACAAAACGCCATCAAAGCCCAATATTTGCAAGAAACCCTGCATAAAGTGGGTTTGACAAGTCAATATGGGCGCGATTTTTTTAGAAATCGGGTGATTTTCCCCGTTCATGGATTGACGGGTCGACCGATTGCGTTTGGCGGACGCATCTTAACGAAAGAACCAAACGCACCCAAATACATCAATTCGCCCGAAACAGATATTTATGTCAAAAGTAAATCGTTGTATGGAATTTATTTTGCGCGGAAGGCGATGCAGCAATTGGATGAATGCTTGTTGGTGGAAGGTTATACCGATGTGATTTCGCTGCATCAAGCGGGCATTGAAAATGTGGTAGCCTCTTCTGGAACGTCCTTGACGGTAGAGCAAATTCGTCTGATTAAACGATTTACACAAAATATTAAAATTATATATGATGGAGATGGTGCAGGTATCAAAGCCGCTTTACGCGGACTTGATATGGTATTGGAAGAGGATATGAATGTTAAAATCGCACTATTTCCCAATGGAGAAGACCCTGATTCTTACTTGCAAAAAGTCGGTACGGCGGCGTTCAATGATTTTATTCAAAAAAACGCAAAAGATTTTATTTTTTTCAAAACCGATTTGTTATTGCAAGAAGCGGGCAATGACCCTGTGAAAAAAACAAAATTGATTAAAGATATTGTGACGAGCGTTGCGAAAATCGGCGATTCGATAAAACGGGGTTTGTATTTGAAACAATGCGCTGCTTTGATGCAGGTGGATGAAAGCGTTTTGATTGGCGAAACGGCAAAATTAGTCAAGAAAAGTTTAGAAGCCAAAACGCAAGCAGGCAATCGTGCCGCACCACCTTCTGCACCCGAAGAAGTCGCACAACCTTCTGATAGTCAACCGATTGCAAAAAGTACGTCCCTTGAAAAACAATCTAAAACACCCGTCGAACCTTCGCCAAGCAGTCCTAAAATCGCCGATATTTCAGTTTCGGGCGATGGGATTTCGGAGCGTTATTTTGCGGAAGTGCTGATTCGGTGGGGACATCGATTGTATGATATGGCATCGAATACGACGGTTGCCGCGTATATTATTGCCAATATTCAAGATGTTTTGAATGATTTTGATGATAAATTATATCAAAAAGTGGTGGATGAGACGGTTGCCGCTTTGCAAAAGGGTCAGTTATTGAATCCTGCGTATTTTACCAATCATCTGGATCCGCATTTGCAAAAATTGGCGTTAGACGTTTTGACCCTGCATCCTGACCATGAATATGCGTCTTGGGAAGCGCATGGCGTAGAATTGCATACGCAAAAAATACATGAAGAAAATTTTATATTAGAAACGCCCCAAGCGATTTTGCGGTTCAAATTGAAGAAAATACATAAGATTTGTAAGCAAAATCTGAGTTTAATGGAAAAATATTACAAAGCGGGCGACTGGGTGAATGGCATGAAACATGATAAAATCCATATGCGACTCGAAGCCTTGCGCAATACGATGGCAAAACAACTTGGAATTATCATTTTAAAATGATTTAAACTTTTTACCTTTGTACTGGGTTTTAAATAAATCAACGTTATAATTGACTTGACTTTGTTAAGTTCGAAATCGTTTTAATATAAAAAGACCCTTTGGAGAGAGATGTGTTTTGTTTTTTTTATTTTTTTCAAAAAATAAAAAAAACAAAACACATCTCTCTCCGCCCTCTCTTTTCATATGATTTTTATTTCGAACTTAATAAAGTCAAGTTAACGTCGTTGAGGCTAAAAACAACTATTTTTTAAATCTGATAATTCTTTATGAATCCTATTCAAACGCTGGGCGCGTTGAGAGCAAGTGGGTATCAACCCAAAAGTATTAAGGATGAATTGCGCAACAATTTGATTATCAAAATAAAACGCAAAGAAACTATTTTTAAAGGCATTCTTGGGTTTGAAAATACGGTGATTCCAGATATGGAACGGGCGGTGTTGAGTCGGCATAGCATTTTGCTATTGGGTTTGCGCGGACAGGCGAAAACCAAAATGGCGCGGTTGATGGTCACGTTGTTGGACGAATATATCCCTGTGGTGGCGGGCAGCGAAGTCAATGATGACCCTTTGCAACCGTTGAGCCGCTTTGCCAAAGATTTGATTGCGGAAAAAGGTGATGATACGCCTGTTACTTGGTTGCACCGTTCGGAACGGTATATTGAAAAATTGGCAACGCCTGATGTTAGTGTTGCGGATTTGATTGGGGATGTGGATCCGATCATGGCGGCAAATTTGAAATTGCCCTATTCGGATGAACGCGTGATTCATTTTGGGTTAGTGCCGCGGTCGCATCGCTGCATTTTCGTCATCAATGAATTGCCCGATTTGCAGGCGCGGATTCAAGTTTCGTTGTTTAATATTTTGCAAGAAGGCGATATTCAAATTCGCGGTTTCAAATTGCGTTTGCCTTTGGATATACAATTTGTTTTCACGGCGAATCCCGAAGATTACACGAATCGGGGCAGTATTATCACGCCTTTGAAGGACAGGATTCAAAGTCAAATCTTGACGCATTACCCTGAAGACCCAACAATTGCCATGCAAATCACGGAACAAGAGGCAAAACCTGCTTTGAATCAGAAAAAAGCAATCAAAGTGCCTGAAATGTTGCGCGAATTATTGGAAGCGATTGCTTTTGCGGCGCGAGACAGCGATTTGGTGGATAGCAAAAGTGGGGTTTCGGCGCGATTGAGCATTACGGCGTTGGAAAATCTGTACAGTACGGCGGAACGGCGGATGTTGTTGAATGGTGAAAAATCGACGATGGCGCGTTTATCTGATTTTTGGGGCATTGTGCCTGCAATTACGGGCAAAATTGAATTGGTCTATGAAGGCGAACAAGAAGGTCCTTATAATGTAGCAATGCAATTATTTGGACTTGCTGTAAAAGTCTTGTTTTTAGAATATTTCCCTCATCCAGAGGATATTCCCGTCAAACGGGACGAAAAAGACCCTTATGGGACGATACGGGCATGGTTCAGTGGCAACAATATGTTGGAATTGATGAATGATGCTAATGACAAATCGTTTAAAAAAGAATTGGAAAAAGTGGCAGGTTTGCGGCGTTTGGCGGAAATCTATGAAGTGCCAGAAAAGGAAACGAGTGTTTTCATGGAATTGATTCTGCACGGATTAGCCGAATTTAATATTATTCAAAAAGATGTTTTAGATATGAGTTTTTCCTTTACAGACCCGTTATCGGACATGTTGGAGGATTTTGATGAACGAAATAATTAACTTTAAACGACGATTGGATAAATTGGAACGCGGATGACGCGGATTCAGCGAATTTTCGCGGATTTGTTTATTTTTAATTTTTAATTTTAATTTTTTACTTTAAACAGACTTTTGTTGTTTGCAAAAATAAAAAATCCGCGAAAATTCGCCAAATCCGCGTCATCCGCGTTCCAATTTATCCAATAATGCTTGTTTAGCATTATAAAAATGAATAGCATGACCAAAAAAATACTATTTCAATTATTGGGCATATTGCTCACTTGCAATATTTTTGCACAAAAAGGCATTTTGCGCGGCAATGTTTATGACAAAGCGACTGGACAACCGTTAGCTTACGTCAATATTTTGTTGAAAGAAACCACTTTTGGAACGACGACGACCCAAGATGGTTTTTACAGTTTGAATGTTCCCGCAGGTAGTTACACGGTTTCGGTCAGTTTTGTGGGTTACAATGCGACGGAAACGAAAATTGAAATTGGGAACGAAGCGATTGTGTATCAACGTTTTGACTTGGTGGAAAACGATAAAGATTTGGAAACCGTAGAGATTTCGGGCAAGCGGGAAGCCGCCCGCAATACGGTTCAAATTTCTAAAATCACGGTGACGCAAAAGCAATTGAAAGCCTTGCCTTCGACAGGCGGTGAACCGGATATTGCTCAATATTTGACCGTCATTCCAGGTGTCATTTCGACGGGAGACCAAGGTGGTCAAATTTATATTCGCGGAGGCTCTCCTGTGCAGAATAAAATTTTGTTAGATGGGATGCCTATTTACAATCCATTTCACTCGATTGGATTTTTCTCTGTTTTTGAAACGGAAACGATTCGGAGCGCGGACGTGTTGACAGGTGGTTTCAATGCAGAATATGGCGGCAGGGTTTCGGCAATCATGGATTTGAAAACGCGGGAAGGCAATAAAAAACGCTTTTCTGGCTTAGTTTCGGGCAGTCCATTCCAAGCAAAAGTATTGTTAGAAGCTCCATTGAGCGCGATGAGCGATGAAGGCGGTGGCAGCAGTTCCGTTTTATTCACAGCGAAACAATCGCTTTTGGATAAAACTTCGACCAATTTGTACAAATATGCGGCACGCGATAGCTTTGGATTGCCATTTGGCTACACCGATATTTATGGAAAAGTCTCTTTCAATGCCGCAGGTGGAAGCAAATTCAATGTTTTTGGTTTTAATTTCAAAGATAAAGTTAGTTATACGAATATTGCTGATTTAAATTGGAATAATCGGGGTGGCGGCGCGAATTTTACCTTAGTGCCAGCGTCGTTGAGTCTCGTTATCAATGGTTCGGTCGGTTATTCGGATTATCAGCTGCAATTAGTGGAAGGCAAAACGGATCCGCGTAAAAGTGGTATCACGAGTACCAATGCTGGCTTAGATTTTACGTATTTTGGTTCCAATAACAATGAAACCAAATATGGGGTCGAGTTGACGAATGTTACGACGAGTTTACAATTTAAAAATTTCTTAGGTTTTACGTTTGATGATAAGGATAATTCAACTGAATTGGCAGCTTTTGTCAAATATCGTTGGAAATCCAAAGCCTTAGTTTTGGAACCAGGCTTACGCATCCAATATTATGCATCGCTTGGAATCGCGAAAATAGAACCGCGTTTTGCGGCAAAAGTTAATATTTCGGATAAATTTCGATTGAAATTTTCAGGCGGCTTGTATTCTCAAAACTTGTTGAGTACGGTGAATGAGCGCGATGTGGTCAATTTATTCGTTGGCTTTGTATCAAGTCCCGAATATCCGATTTACAAACCTGGTACCCAACAAAATGTTTCAGAGCGTTTGCAAACGGCTTATCATGTGGTGGGCGGTTTTGAGGTCGATTTATCGAAACATTTGGAATTGAATGTGGAGCCGTATCTTAAAAATTTCACTCAATTGATAGGCATTAATCGGAATAAAACCCAAAATCTGGACCCGAATTATATGGTTGAAACAGGTCGGGCAACTGGTTTAGATATTTCATTGAAATATGATAAAAATAATTTGTATGTATGGACAGCTTATTCAATAGGTTACGTCAATCGAAATGACCAAATTCAAGAGTATCCAACCAATTTTGACCGCCGCCATAATTTAAATGTCGTCACATCTTATAGTTTTGGCAAGAAAAAATCTTGGGAAATTGGGGGGCGTTTCAACTATGGAACTGGTTTTCCATTCACCTTGACTCAAGCGTTTTATACGAAATTTGATTTTAAAGATGGTTTGAATACAGATGTTTTGAAAGGAAATCCAAGTAATATTGGCATTATTTATTCGGCGAAACGCAATTCTGGACGCTTGCCAGTGTATGCCCGCTTGGATGCTTCCATCAAGAAAAGTATTGAATTTACGAAACATACGCGTATGGAAATAATTGCAAGTGTGACGAATGCGGCTGATAGAAACAATATTTTTTATTTCGACCGCGTGAAATATGACCGAGTGGATCAATTGCCAATATTGCCCAGTTTGGCAATGACGCTCCATTTTTAACATAAATCATAACAATCATAACGTTTGGAGGGTTTGAAACCCTCCAAACGTTGTTGTTAAAAACGCATCGTATAACGTTTGGAGGGTTTGAAACCCTCCAAACGTTGTTGTTAAAAAAGGTATCGTATAACGTTTGGAGGGTTTCAAACCCTCCAAACGTTGTTGTTAAAATTAAACTGTTTTATCCACCTTTTCTTTTTCCGACGTTTTTAACTTTTCCTTTCTTGCAATTTTTTGGTCATTATTACTCTCGTAAACGCAATATTGTTCATATCGAACAGGGTCTTTTTCTGCCCAAATATCCTTTCCAATATTACATAAAACGACCATTTCATCATAAATTTTATTGCCTTGGTCAATGCGCGCTTCTACGGCAATATCGCGGTCAGCGACTTTATCCTGTTGAATATTCATAATATTTTCAAAATCAGCACAGGCTTGCGCCACTTTTTGAATCGCCGAATCATTTAAACCCACCGATTCAAAGAAATCCATCTGCGTCCGCGAAACTCGCGCCACTCGACGACCGCAAAATAACAATTGCGCATCCGTCATATCACCCATTTTCGCCGTCCCAAACTTGCGATACCGCCCACTGCGATTGTTATATTTCATTTCAACCCGCGTCATAATACTGCGAATCGCATTTTTGAGTTTTTCCGCAGCATCATATTTTCGCTCCGTCAAGACCATTTGTTCACCGACTAACTCATGATCATCCGGTAATCCTTTGAATTTTTCACACTCTGTTTTAAATGCCATCAACCGTTCCGTTGCAAAACCATATTGTTCAAATACGGCAATATCGCGGTACGCATTTCGGATGCAATCCAGACACATCACATATAAGTCTGCATCTGGAAAATTATACATGCGATTTAACGCCTGTTTTTTCATTGTCATAATAATTTAGTTTATAGTTTACATTTTAATTAGAAACGGCAAAGTTATACTATTATTTAGTATTTCCAAATTTTACTCATTTATAAAAAAGTGGTTGCATGATATCCATAACGTTGTGCGAGAAGCCTTGATAAAAGAAGGCTGGAGCATTACACATGACCCGTATCCGTTACATTCCCGTAAAGATGGCGGATTAAGTACCGATATTGGTGCTGAAAAAATAATTTTGGCGCAAAATAGTTCTAAAAAGATTGCTGTTGAAGTCAAAAGTTTTACACATATTTCAATTTTGCACGAATTTTTAAAAGCATGTGGTCAATATCTAAGCTATGCCAAAATCATGGGTAAGAACGATTCTGAACGAATTTTGTACTTAGCCATGCCGACTTTTGTTTATTACCGTTTGATTCAATATGAATGGGTGCAAGAAGTCATGTTTGACCTTAATATGAAAATAATTCTTTATAATAGCGAAAATAGTATCATCGAAGAATGGAAAAATTAAATGCCTTTCAACAAACGATTCTTCAAGTTTATGAAGAATATGCGACTTATTTACGCGGTTCTAATGAATCCAGTATTGATTATCAATTAATTGTAGATAGTAAAAATAAGCATTTTCAATTGGTGGCAGTTGGTTGGAAAGAAATTCACCGTATTTTTTATGTAATTTTCCAAAGCGATTTAATTAGAGATAAAATTTGGATACAAGCCGATAATACAGAAGATGGTTTGGCAGCATTGCTTGAATCAAAAGGCATATCCAAACAAGATATTGTATTAGCCTATTTTCCTGAATTTCATCGAAAATATACGATGTATGCTGTTGCGTAATTTGGAGGTGTTTGGGATTGCGAGAAAAGCTTGGTAGCTGGAAAATTTAGTTCCCGACTACCAAGCCTTTGTCGTTTATTTAAATTTCCGCGCCGCGCTCACTGCTTTTTTCCATCCCCGATATAAATTGAGCATTGATTTTTTAGTTGCTGCGGGCTTGAAACTTCTATCCACTTGCCGATTGGCAACAATCGCTTCCGTATTTTTCCAAAAACCAACTGCCAAACCTGCCAAATAGGCCGCCCCAAGCGCAGTTGTTTCTTGCATCACAGGTCTTTCGACCTCCACATGGAGCAAATCACTTTGAAATTGCATCAAAAAATTGTTTTTAACCGCACCGCCATCTACGCGCAAAGCGGTCAATTTGATTTCGGCATCTTTTTCCATCGCACTTAAAACATCTTTTGTTTGAAAAGCAATGGCTTCCAACGTTGCTCGAATCAAATGTGCTTTGCCTGAACCGCGTGTCAATCCAAAAATCGCGCCCCGCACTTCCGAATCCCAGTACGGCGTGCCCAAACCCACAAACGCAGGCACGACATAAACGCCCTGCGAAGACTCCAATTGAGTGGCGTAACCTTCCGTTTCATCTGCTTTTTCAAACAAACCCACCGAATCGCGCAACCACTGCACCGCAGACCCTCCTACAAAAATACTACCTTCCAAAGCATAGGTCACTTTTCCGTCCAAACCCCATGCAATCGTTGTCAACAAACCATTTTTGGAGATAAATGCTTTATTGCCTGTGTTCATCAACATAAAACAGCCTGTCCCATACGTATTTTTTGCCATACCATCTGCAAAACACGCCTGTCCGAACAACGCCGCTTGTTGATCGCCCGCCATGCCCGCAATCGGAAGCCCCGAAACAACAGGCAAAATAGCATGTCCTAAAACCTCCGAAGAATTGTGTACGGAAGGCAACATTTTTTTCGGAATGGCTAATGCTTTCAACAATTCATCATCCCATTGCAAGGTATGAATATTATAAATCATGGTTCTTGAAGCATTTGTGTAATCCGTAGCATGTACTTTTCCGCCTGTCAGATTCCAAAGAATCCAGGTGTCCATCGTTCCAAAAAGCAAATCGCCTTTTTCGGCGGCGGTTTTCGCGCCTTCAACATGGTCTAAAATCCACTTGATTTTCGTTCCCGAAAAATAGGCATCAACCACCAAACCCGTTTTTGCTCGTACAGAAGACTCGTATCCATCCGCTTTGAGTTGGTCACAAATGCCCATTGTTTGCCGAGACTGCCAAACAATGGCGTTATAAATGGGTTTTCCTGTATTTTTATCCCAAACGACCGTCGTTTCACGTTGATTCGTGATGCCAATCGACGCAATTGCGTCTATCGACTGACCTTGCATCACTTCTTGCAAAACCGTTTGAACCGATTCCCAAATTTCAGTGGCATTATGTTCCACCCAACCTGGATGTGGGAAAAATTGCGTAAATTCTCGTTGCGCAACCGCGTGAATATTGCCTTGATGGTCAAATAAAATCGCCCGCGAACTCGTCGTTCCTTGGTCTATGGATAAGACATATTTTTTCATTTTATATAAATTGGTATTTGTAGAATAAAATTTAGAGCTAAATATAAAACTATTTTAAGATTCAAAACTGTTTTTCATATAAAATCACTTCCACTTGCCCCTTTTTCAACGTTTTTAAAGGTTTCCAATGAGCCGATTGTTTTAAAAGCCGAATTTCTGCTTCCGAAAAATCATTAAAAATATTGGAATAAAAAATATATAGATTCGTATCCAAATTTTTACTTGCAAAAGCACTATCCGCCGAAACGGGTTTCAAATCAATGAACCGAAAGGCTTGCACATTTGGAAAACTGGAGCCTACTTTTTTGACATCAATTTGTTGATTTTCAAGGTATTGTATGACTTCTTGGCGCATCGAATAATAAGGCAAATGTGCCAAAGTTGCGTCCCAACCTGTTGCAATCGGTTGTGGATACACCCAAAAATGACCTGTTACCAAACTCAACATTAAAATTGCATATCCTTTTTTTTGAAAACGTTCTTGATTAAAAAGCATTTGAATCACGACCATATTCAATATCAAATAAATCGGCAAAAAATAGCGGTGTGCTGATAAATTATTGTAAATCAAGGCAGTAGGTGTTAAAACAAAAATAGATAAAATCAATAATAAAAATAAATGTTGTTGAATCGGCGAAACGATTTGCGTTTTCTTTTTTCGATTTAAATAAAATAACCCCCAAATTAAAATCCAACAACTCAAATGTCCAAAATCTACGAATCGCCATGAAATCACCACCATATTTTTAAAAAAACCGAATAAAGATACTTTTTCAAACGATTCTGCCCATGAAGAACCTGCAAAATAGCCAATCCAACCTTTGGCAAGGTAATGTCCGCCCAAAAATAGGATGCCAAACAAACCACTTACGCTGTAAGGGATTATTTTTTTTAAAATAAGGAGTATCGAATACGCTTGTTGCCGCAACACATCAAATAAAAAAAGCAAGCATACGCACATCATACCGCGCATACTCGTCATGGCTAAACCAAGTGTTCCAATAATTAACCATTTATAATCACTTCTAAACAACGCATTTAAACTTGTCAAAAAGCAAAATATCAATGCGACATCAGGCGAAACCAAACTGCTTTGCGCTAATAAAACAGGATTCACAACTGCCAAAGGCAACAACGCATTCCGAAATTCCATAGGTAACAAGACCGCACCCAATCGATACAATTGATAGGTGATGCCCCACAAAAAAGGCAACATTGCCCAATGACTTGCGACCAATGATTTGCCTAAAACCTTCCAAATCAATGCAATATAGATTCCAAAAATCGGCGGATGTCCGCTATCCATGACATCGGGCAACCAAAACTGTTGGAAATGATGTTCAAAATAAAAATCAGCATGCCAAGCCGCTAATTGAACCGTATCCCAAAAAAAAGCATTTTTACAAACCATAATGGTCAAAATGATTTGCAATACCCACACAGGAAAGCAACTTTTTACCCAATGAGGCACTTTTTTTTGGATAAAATCTTTCTCAATAAATGTTAATTTTGCCATGATTGGGCAAAAATGATGATTATTTCAAAAAATACAAACTTATCGCTTGAAAAAATTAGGAATTTTCGCGCTGTACGCGCTGATGTTGTTTCGGATGGGCTACCTTTTCGGAGAAAATGATTTGGTTGAGGACTTATGTTATGCAAAGTATTTGGCAAATAATGATTTATATAAAAGTGATTTTTATATAAATCATATTGCCAATCATGTTCCCAATGAACGCTATATTTTTGCAAATTTTGCTGCTTTTTTGGGCAGTAGGGTAGAAGTGTTCTTTTTTTTAGGGCATGCGATTTTGAGTTTTTACTTGTTGTTGGGTCTGAACCGTTTGAGCGATTTTTGGATTGAAAATAAAGGCTTGAAATGGATCGCTCTTGTAGTATTATTGTTATGTTTAGATAATATTCATTTGGGAGGCAATGAGTTATATTACAATATGCTTGTGCCGAGTTATGTAGCGCAAGTCTTTGGATTATGGGCGATACTCTTTTTTTTGGAACAAAAAGTACTTTGGACGGTTTTTTTATTATTTCTAACAACGCTTTTTCATCCTTTGATTGGAGCGCAATTGTGGATTATTTTACTCGGTATTGCGTTTATGAATCATGTAAAAGAGTTGTTGATTTTAAAAAATATAAAAAATAATTTGGATTTTTTTATAAAAAAAGTTCCAATAATGTTGATGGGTTTTGCGTGTTTCTTGGCAAGTATGATTTGGATTTTAAAAATACAAAATGGTTATAATGTGGGCGTTATTGATACTGACAAATGGTTTGAAATCATGCAATTTCGAGCTTCACATCATTATTTTCCATTATCCTTTCCACTCAAAAATGGTTTGATTTTAGTGCCGATTTTCAGTATGGGTTACTTGTTTTTTCGTAGAAACCACTTACTTATAGCGCGTTTTTATGAAGTTGTAGCATTAGGCCTTTTTACGTATATGATGGGCGTTTATGTTTTAAAACAACCGCTTTTTTTGAGTACTCAATGGTTTGCCACAACGATTTGGTTAGAAATGTTTTCCGTAATCGGCATCATGGCATTTTTGCAAAATAAAATTTTAATTTTTAAACAAAAAGATTATGAAAAACAAATTATAATTGGCTTGGTGATGGTTGCAAGTATGGGTATTTTTTTAATGACACCTCCATTTAGGTTATTTAAAAACAAATCGTATCCATTTTTTTGTTTTGAAAACCAATCTACTTCGCGCCAAATTGCCTTGAAAGCTAACATCTTAACCGATACCAATGCTGTTTTTTTAATTCCTTTTGACAATACCGATTTCAAATATTGGAGTGAACGCAGCGTTTGGATTGATTATAAATCCATTGCGCATCAAAAAGCGGCGATTGTGTCTTGGTATGAACGCGTTCAAAAAGTGTATGGTGTTGATTTTAAGGATTATCATAATAAATTGAATATCAATGATTTAGCAAAGCAACATTGGCTTTCTAAATCGACAGATGATTTTTTACAATTGAAAAAAGAAGGCGTTACCCATATTTTAACCTTCAAAAATCATTTGCTAAATTTGCCTATTGTCATTGAAAATAAGGATTGGATTATCTATAAAATGTAATTGGTGTGATACAATTGGAACACGGATGACACGGATTGGGCGGATTCTCACGGATTTTTTATTTTTTATTTTTAAAATCCGCGAAAATCTGCCCAATCCGTGTCATCCGCGTTTCAATTATATTACAATTTGTTTAAAAAGCGTACCGCAAAGTGCCAAATAGATTCCGACCCGAGCCATGAATCCCAGA
>JBDLWG010000136.1:0-4292 GCA_039804385.1 Bacteroidota bacterium | reverse complement strand
TGACAACCACAGGGAAAATTTATTTTCTATCGCGTCCGCGCCGTTTTGGGAAATCCTTGTTGGTTTCGACTTTGAAACAGTTGTTTGAAGGCAATAAAATTTTGTTTAAAGACTTGTGGATAGCAGATAAATGGGATTGGTCTCAAACGCATCCTGTAATTCATATTTCGTTTGCCGCTTTAGATTTTGTAGAAGATAATTTGGCGGCTGCTATTTCCGATCGCTTACACAAAATTGCAGATGAATCAGGACTCGTTTTGACTAAAAAAGCGTACAAAAGCCAGTTTGAAGAACTCATTGAACTTTTATATCAAAAAACAAAACAGCAAGTCGTGATTCTGATTGACGAATACGACAAACCCATTGTACAGTATTTGGAGTATGACACGATGTATCAGGCTGAAAAAAATCAAAAAATTCTTAAAAATTTCTATTCGTCTCTCAAGGATGCTGGCGCAATGATTCGATTTTTGTTCATCACAGGCGTATCGAAATTTTCTAAAGTGTCGTTGTTTTCGGATTTGAATCACATGACCGATCTTACTTTGCAACCCGAATATGCGGGTTTGACGGGTTATACGCAATCCGAATTGATACATTATTTTGATGATTATTTACAACGCGCCGTCGTTGAAACCGAAATGCCTTATGAACAATTGTTAGCTGAAATGCAAGTTTGGTATAACGGTTACAGTTGGGATGGAAAAACGTGGGTTTATAATCCTTGCGGAACACTGGAATTTTTATTTTCACCTGAATTTCGGAATTATTGGTTTGAATCAGGTACACCTACATTCCTCATGCGTCAAATAAAAAAGCATGAATCCTTTCAATCTAAAAATGTTTGGGTAGAAAATGATTTTTTAGAAAAATATGATTTGGATAATATCTCCGTAATCCAATTATTGTTTTTAACAGGATATTTAACTGTAAAAGAAAAAAGCATCAATCCAATTCGATACAGGTTGGGATTTCCCAATCAAGAAGTTAGAAATAGTATTCTGATGCTTCCGTTTAAAGCCTATGAGCGTTAAATTCAACCCGCAAAATCGAACGATTGAAAGTTGGCGCACTAAAAAATTGTAGCTAAAACAGATTTAAAAAATCGTTCAACCTAATGGATACCTATACCAATCATGAATGAAATCATGAAAATCGTAGTGGCAGGTCACGACCTGCCCTTTTCAAATTAAAAACAAAATAATTCATAATTATTTGATTATCAAATAATTGTAATTGATTTAAAAAGAGCAGGTCACGACCTGCCCCTGCGAATTTTCGTAATTCACTGGATACATACAATAATTTTAACTTGCATAAATTTCGCAATACGCCATTAAAAGCGTCAGCACCAAAAAGGCTGCAAAACCCACATTGCGCCAATTTTGATGACTTTCTTTCTGATTGGGTTTGGAAAACGCTTGTTCGTGATGCCAAATCACCAACCCAATCAACCCACTCAGCCCTAATACGCCAAAACCATTCAGCACATCCACCCATTTACACCAATAACAAACCGATGCAGACGGCGTTTGCACGGGTGCAGGGTTCGATGCAGGATTCTGATTCGATACCGTCGGATTTTGCGGATTCGCGGACGGCGTAGCGTTGAAAATCTCTAATTGAATTTCGACTTTGCGATACGCTCCGCCCGCCGCTGTCCGATGCGCAACCGCATGATGTAAATACTTTTTGGTCATCGGATGCCGCAAATTGGTTTGGGTTTCGAGGAAATCCCGAACGCCAACCGAACGAATAACGGCTAAAATATCATTTTGCCGAATATTCGATTGCGAAGGAAGACTCAAGCTATTGGGCGTGGTTTCGTTGGGAGCGTAGTACCAAATTCGGTTCAAATCGCCGTATTCGCCTTTGTAAATCAAGCGGTCGCCAATTGTCAACGAATCTGCCCAACCCGTCAAATGCACATTAACGCCCGCGCCCGCTTGTTGCAGATACGGACTTAAATATTGGTCAATGCTCGCTTTCACTACGCCGACAAAGGCTTTCGCCGTCCGCGATTGTTCCAACAAATAGCCCCCTGGCGGATAATCTATAAACGTTTCTTGGAGCGTTGCGCTGCGGTTGGCAGGCGTTTGGGCTAATTCTTGAGTCGTGTAACTGTATCGCGCCACCACGCCGTCGAACTGCTTGCCTTCGTGTTCAATCTTACTGCGGCGGAAATCCACTTCGGGAATCATTTGTACCGTTTCCGTTTGTCCCGAATGCGGATTGACCGAACGGTGCGAACCGCCCAAGTGGGACTCGTTGGGCTGGAACGCATTGCGAAAATGTTGTTTGATGCGTTCGGCATCGGCTTCCACATCTACGGACGGCGCACTCGAACGAGTCGGGCGTTGGGATGAAACGTGAAATGGATTCCGTGTTTTGCTGTAAACGGGCGATTGGAACGTTTGATAAATCCCAAAACCGCCCAGCAATGCCAAAATACCTTGAATCGGCATTTCCAAGCCCTTGACATACAATAAGCACCCGATAACCAGACTGCTCACGGCTATCCAAGTCGCATTGTCGGACACGGGGTGCGCTGTGGCAACGCAGAGTGCGCTCAATACGCTTCCAAGCAACACCGTAACAAGCGCGTATTTCCAATCCAAAAACGCAACCATTAGGAACGCGACAACTCCTATCAGGAGATGGGGCGCGGAATAAAAAGAATTCATCTGAAATGATAAATGATTAAATAATTAAATAATTAAACATGTAGGACGCTGATTTAACACTCTTTTAACATAAATAATTCACTTATATTTTTATTTTTTCGACCAACAGCCGAAAATTTGGTTATTTTTGTACCTAAAAATTGAAAATGAAAAAATATTTATTAATTGGGTTGGTGTGGTGCACGAGTTGCGGCAGCGAGCCCAAGCCGAAATTTACGCCAAACGGCGAAGCACCCAAGCCAGAATTTACGCCAAACGGTAATATTTCGTCATTGGAGAATGTCTCGCAACAGCCGCGCTATGCCTTAGTAATTGGCAATGGCAATTACAATGGGCAGGATGTCTCCATATTGAAGAATCCTGCCAATGATGTAGAATTGGTGAGTCAATCCTTGAAAGCGGTTGGCTTTAACGTGACGACTCAAATCAATGTGGATCGCAATGGTTTATTTCAGGCGGTGGAGCAGTTTAGTCGGCAGTTGAGATCGGATACAACAAGTGTCGGTTTGTTTTACTATGCAGGTCACGGAATGGAAGTGGGCGAAACCAATTATTTATTGCCTGTGGATTTGTCGGTGACGGCGAAGACTTTAATCGAATTAGAAACGAATTTACAAAAAGGGGGGTATCCGTTGCCCAATTTGATTAGCTCATTGGCGGGGGCGCATAATTCGTTAAATTTAGTGTATTTGGATGCGTGTCGAAATAATCCGTTTCGAGGGCGTTCCATTGGAGGACGGAGCGGCGCGAGCAAGCAAGGGTTTCGGAATCTGGATGTGCAGCCTTCGGACATCTACATTGGTTACTCAACGGCACTTGGCAATTTGGCATTGGACGGGGACGAGAAGCTTAATAGTCCGTTTGCGGCGGCATTTGCGACGGCGGTGCAGCAGCCGAATCAATCTTTTGAAGACGCTTATAAAAGTGTTACTGCTTCAGTGCTTCAGGAAACAAGCAATACTCAACAGCCTTGGAGCAGTGGCACCACAAGGAAAAAATTTGTTTTCTTTCCCAATCAACCAAAAACGGATGCGCCACCCGTACCTGCTAAGGTGGATAATGCACCGATTGCGGTTGCGCCCATCGTGGATCCTGCTGAAATGGCTTTTAATAACCTCCAAAAAAGTCAAAAATTGGCAGATTGGAAAAATTTTGTTGCGACATATCCAAAAAGCACCTATTTAAATACGGCAAATACTAAAATTGTAGCATTGGAGCAAGAATTAAAACGGGCTTTAAACGATGGGAACCTTATGAAACAAGATTTGCCCGAAGAAGCTAAAACCGAATTACTCAAAGCGAAAAACATCGCACCCGAACATGCAGAAGTCATCGCTTTAGACCAATTTTTAAATAAAAAATAATTGAAAAAAAGAATATGATACGATATATAATTTGGGCATTGGTTTTAAGCGCACCCGTGAGTGTTTTGGGGCAAAATTGTGCGAAAATGCTGCAAAAAGGACAAGTTGCTTTGGACAAAAAGGATTATGATGAAGCCATTCGGTTATTTTCCAACGGGAAAGCAATCAGCGATGCGGCGAAATGCCCGACTTTGGATGGCAAATTGGCAGAAGCGCGGCGTGGCAAAGCGGCTCTTGCAGAAAA
>JBDLWG010000135.1:0-3260 GCA_039804385.1 Bacteroidota bacterium | reverse complement strand
GGCATGTATGAAGTCAGTGCGGATACCGCAGATGTCACCGTTCATAAAATTGCTTTGAATGCTGATTTTCAACCAAATACCCATGAAATATTGAATCATATGAATAATCATTCTAAGATTTTATTTATATGTAGTCCCAATAATCCAACAGGTAATTCGATTCATATGGCAACGATTGTTCATTTGCTCGAACAATTTACAGGCATTGTAGCGATAGATGAAGCCTATATTGATTTTTCAAATAAAACATCTTGTTTGAAAATGTTAGAGCAATATCCCAATTTGGTCATCATGCAGACGTTTTCAAAAGCATGGGGTTTGGCGGGGATTCGGTTAGGGATGGCATTTGCGAGTCGGACGATTATTGATTTGATGAATAAAGTCAAACCGCCTTATAATATCAATCAATTGACGCAAAAAGTGGCTTTACAAGCCCTTACACAAGTGGAAAAAACAAATAAGAAAATTCAAGCGATTCTGAAACAACGCGCTTTTTTGGAAAAACAATTGAACCAAATGGATACCGTTGAAAAAGTATATCCAAGCGATACCAATTTTTTGTTGGTTAAAACCAAAAATGCCAATGAATTATATCAATTTTTAGTTAAAAACGGTATTATTGTGCGCAATCGTTCCAATATTTTGCTTTGTGAAGATTGTTTGCGTGTCACTGTTGGCACCGCAATCGAAAATAAAATATTATTAAAAGCATGGAAATCGTTTAAATCTTCGTAGTTGGGAAATTTATTTCCCGCAAAATACTAAAAAGAATACGGCTAAAAGGTTGACTTTCAAGGTAGTATAACGTTTGGAGGGTTTAAAACCCTCCAAACGTTGTGGTTGATTATTGAACATTACACTTACTATTGGAACACCATTCACCAAAATAGTTCTTTAATTTTGTTGCGATTGCTCTGGAAATTTAAAAAGGCGTGCATTTTCTTTGTTCACGACTCTGGCTTTTTTCTCTAAAACGGGCATTTCACGCGGTGCTTCTCTCATTGGCGTATTAGGCAATTGTTCAATATATTCCCAAACGCCCTTTTTCAACAAAAAAGCTTCATACGTGCCATCTGGCACTTGTACATACGGAATGTCGGGGTTTCGAGAGGTGCCAGGCATCAAATGATCATAAACAATCATCCCCATTTCCTCATCATAATTGAAACGCATCGCCGCTTCGGATGAGTAAATTTGAATCAATCGTTTCGTAATCGTCTGTTTTTTATGGTCTTGCGGTTTGGTCGTGAAAACAGGCGCACCAAACGTAATTTTATTGCCTTTCAAGGTCAAAACATCACAAAGTTTCACTTTTTCGTAATCATCTTTGGCGTTGAAACCAAATAAAAGATATTTCATTCCATCTTGAGATTTAAATTCTTTTAATTTGTAATACACGCATCCAAACCATTTATCGGGATTTAAAACTTCATTTTCAGCCGTTAACAAAGAGGCAGATTGGTCTTTCAAGACAAAAAACTTTGATTTCGTTTGATTGTATTGAATGTAACCAAAATATTTAAATTCATTTCTATTTATAAACGTTTGAAACGTAATGATTCGGAACGAATAATCAGAAGGATATTGAATCGAAACATTTTGCAATTTTTCAAAACGATACGCAAAGGAACCATTGGTTTTCAAGGCTTCTGCAAAAACAAGGTTCAATTGTTCGCCTGCATTTCGTCGGATTTCATCCTTGCCTGCGGTGGTGTCCCAAACCGCAATTGCGGCTAATTGCGCCATCGAATCTTCCATGACTGCCAATTTTTCAATATCTTTGGGTTTGATAATGGGTAATTTGGGCGTTTTTTGAGCAAAAAGGAGCGAATTTGCCACAAAAAGCCAAGCGAATAGCAGTTTATTTCTCATAATGAATTGGATTTTGATGATTCAATTTTTGGGGCAATAACGTTGGATGTGCGGATTTAGGTATCTTGGAAAGGGTCTTTTTTGTAGCGGCATTTTTAGAATTAGGATGTTTAGGATTGGAAGCATAAAAAGGATATTTTGAATTTAAAACATCCTTTTTATCCTTCCAATCCTAAACATACTCATTCTAAAAATTTAAACTTTCAAGAAAATACCTCGAATATAGAAGATCCAAAGGATGAACCAAAAGAATAAAACATGGAATATTGCAAATAAAAACGAACTTAATTTTTGTTTTTTTACAAAGGATGCCCATTCATTTGGATTACCTGCTTTGGTCAATTGCTTGGATTTGGCACTTGCCAATAAAGCATTCGGCGTTGTTAAAGGCGAAAACACCGTTTCATACCATTTTTGATAACCGCCAATCCGTTTTGGAACGGTTTGATTGTCCCATTTTTGGACAACCGTTTCTACGGTGCTATCAAATTTGAATTTACTAATCGTCTTCACATACACGCCCGACAGCACAAATGCCAAAATAGAGTTCATGCCCAAAACCAATACAGGTTTTGTCCAACCTTTAAAGCCTTGAATATCAATGAACCATATCAAAATTCCCAAAATAATAATGGCTGTTCCCGCCGTATTCAATACATAAGTGGGTGTCCACAACGATTTATTAATCGGACACGCCCATTGTCCAAAAAGCGTCGTGTTGCTCAATACCCATGCTGCCGCCAAACCTATCATGCCCCAAATCAACATATTACGAACTAAAAGCATTCTATCTGTCGTCGTATCGACCATGCGCCCTGCAAAATAGCCCAAAATCACCGTCACAATCGCAGGAATCGTACTCAACAAACCTTCTGGGTCGAATGCTGTGCCTTTTCCGCGCCAAAGATGGTTTTCACCAAACACTTTTTTATCAATTTCAGTGACCAAATTGGTATCCAAATGCTGCATCGAACTCCCATCTGCGCCCACCACTTCCAATCCATAAGGAAATTGCGGGTCGCCGCCAAAAAGCATCATCACATGATACCAAACCAATAATACCACTCCAATAATCCCCACAGTCGCCCGATTGAAACTGACACAAATCATACTTCCAATAATATAACAAATGCCAATGCGTTGCAAAACGCCCATAATCCGCAAATGCGAATAATCCGCCGCCGATATTAAAAAAGCATTTAAAGCAAGACCAATTAGAAAAATGGTTGCACCGCGCTTTAAAATCTTCCAATAAAGGTCAATCGGCGGTTGATTTTCATATTTTTTGAGCGAATACCAAGCCGATATGCCCACTGCAAACAAAAAAAATGGGAAAACCCAGTCGGTTGGCGTTACGCCATGCCAATAGGCGTGTTCCCAAGGGGCGT